>JALVEM010000119.1 GCA_027030825.1 Thiohalobacter sp. | reverse complement strand
GACGAGGCCCTGGCCCGGATCAGAAACGCCATCCGTGATCAGGCCGATGCCCGCATCCTGGAACAGCATCTGGAACGCATCTCCCACCTGCTCGTGAAGCTCGACCAGCGACGGGCCCGCGAAGCGGCGCTGCCCGGCCCCGCGGAACTCTTCATCGCACTGCTCGACGCCCTGCCGCACGATCCGGATCGGGAGCGGGCGCTGCGTCCGCTGCGCAAGCGGCTCGCCCGGGCAGGGAGCGAAGACGTCGAAGACCTGGTTCGGGAAGTGGCAGAGGCCCTCTCCGCCCAATGGAGGAGCCCGGCCGGGCAGCCGGCGGAAGGCGGCAGGCGGCGTGGCCTGTTTTCCCGCCGCCGGCGGACGGAGAGCGAGGCGGTGGCCGCTGCGGTTTCGGACAGCCTGGATACCGGGCCGTTGCGCCAGCTGATCGAGCTCTTGCGCGACCGGGGTCTGGCAGCCGAGCGGGTGGACGACTGGCGGGAACGGCTCGCGCGGGATCCCGATACAATCGTGCGCGAACTCGCGGCGCATTGGCCGCTGCCCACCGGGGAGGCACAGGAGGATCAGCCGGCGCACGCCAGGCTGGCCGATCTGGTGGGCGCCTTGCCGCTTCCGGAGACATTCCGGGAACGGGCCGCGGCGATCGAGCGGGAGCTGCGGGAAGGCAGCCTGCGCGTGGAGGCGGGCATCGAGCAGATCGCGGTGCTCGTCGGCGATCTTCGCCGTGACATCCAGCGCGAGAAGCGCGAGATCCAGGACTTTCTGGAACAGCTCACCGAACGGCTGGCGCTGATCGACAGCGCCGTCCAGGAGGCCGACGCGGCCAGACTGGCCAGCTACGAGGAGGGCCGCCGCCTGGGGGATGCGGTGCGCGACGAGGTGCGCGGTATCGAGACCGGCGTGCGCGAGGCCAGGGACCTGACCGAGCTGCGCGTGCTGCTGCAGGTGCGCATCGAGGGCATCCTGCACCACATCGAGGAACACCGCCGCCTGGAGGAGGCCCGCAAGGCGTCCGAAGACGATCGGGTCGCGGAGCTCACCGAAAGGCTCCGGGCTCTGGAGCAGGAGGCAGAGACCCTGCGCGAGCAGGTGCGTTCGGAACGCAAGGCGGCTCTGACCGATGCACTGACCGGCATACCCAACCGACTGGCCTGGGAAGAGCGCGTCGAACAGGAGTTTGCGCGCTGGCGACGATTCGGCACCCCGCTGGCGATCCTGGTCTGGGACATCGACCACTTCAAGGCCATCAACGACCGTTATGGCCACAAGGCGGGCGACAAGGTGCTCAAGGCCGTGGCCGAGCTGCTTTCGGGCAGCGTGCGCAGCACCGATTTCGTGGCCCGCTACGGTGGCGAGGAATTCGTCATGCTTGCCGCCGGCGCCGGTCCCGAGGAAGTGCTGCGTCTCGCCGAGGCGTTGCGGGAGGCCGTCCGGCACTGCGGCTTCCGTTACCGTGGCGAGCGGGTGGAAGTGACGATCTCCTGCGGCATCGCCATGTTCCGCGACGGCGACACCATCGAATCCGCCTTCCAGCGCGCCGACGCGGCGCTCTATGCCGCCAAGCGTGCAGGCCGCAATCGCTGCGTGCTCGAGGAAACCTGATCAGGGATGGATAGCTGCGGAAAACACGGAACCATTACGGAAAGGTTGTTCAGCCACGAAATCCACGAAAATCGAGTGAGGAGTGAGGCGTGAGACGTGAGGGGATTGTCATTCCGGGCTCGCGGTTTTTCTCTTCGTCATTCCGGGCACGCGGTTTTTTCTCTTCGTCATTCCGGGCTCGCGAAGCGAGACCCGGAATCCAGAAACCACGTTGTTTCTTGCCGCTGCTGTTGATGTTTTTTTGGATCCCGGATAGCCCGCTGCGCGGGCTTCCGGGATGACTGAGGGGGGTAGGCGGGCTTCCGGGATGACTGGGTGGAGTAGGCAGCCTTCCGGAATGACCGGTGCGGGGGATGGCCACGAAAGCACACGGGAAAAGGAATCAGAAGCTGGAAGCTCGAAGGAACATGCTGTCCTTCCGGATACACACGGTGTGCGGTTCAAGGTCGAGGCGTCGGCCTTCAAGATAATTTGAAGATAATTTGTCAGATGGAGAAAAAATTCATCCTCTGCGTTCTTTGCGCCTCTGCGACCTCTGCGTTCCGTAACAATGTTTCCCGAAAGAACAGGGGCTCGTGGATTCCGTGGCTATGGCAGGTTGTTGCGGGATTCGCGGCAGCCTGTCAGCGCAGGGCGTACTTGCGCAGACGGTAGAGCAGGGTATCGCGGCTGATGCCGAGCAGGCGTGCGGCGGCGGAACGGTTGCCGCCGGTGCGCTCCAATGCCTGACGCAGCAGGCTGATCTCCACTTCTTCCAGCCGGACGCCGGATTCGGGCAGGCGAATGGGCGCCTCGCTTGCAGGGTGGTCGGTGCCCGAGCCCCGGATCTCGGCCGGCAGGTTGAACGGTGTCACCTCCCCGTGACCCTGCAACAACACCAGCAGTCGCTCGCAGAGGTTGCGCAGTTCGCGCACATTGCCCGGCCAGTCGTATGCCTTCAGGGCCTCCAGGGCGTCGTCGCGGTAGCGCAACGGTGCAAGCCCATGGGCCTGGGCCAGCGACCGGTTGAAGTGTGTCACCAGCAGGGGGATGTCCTCGCGCCGCTCGCGCAGCGGAGGCAGGGTGAGTGGCACGACATTCAGACGGTAGAAGAGGTCTTCCCGGAATCGCCCGGCCCGGACCTCCTCGTGCAGGTCGCGGTGGGTCGCCGCGATGATGCGGACATCGGCCCGCGAAGGTGCCTGGTCACCCAGCCGCAGGAAATCCCCGGTTTCCAGGAAACGCAGCAGCTTGGGCTGGACGGCGAGGGGCAGCTCCCCGACTTCGTCGAGAAAGAGCGTGCCTCCGGCGGCCTGTGCGATCAGGCCGGCATGATCGGATTCGGCGCCGGTGAATGCGCCCCGCCGGTGGCCGAACAGCAGGGATTCGACCAGGGTCTCGGGCAGTGTGGCGCAGTTGACGGCGACGAAGGGAGCATCGGCGCGGGGCGATGCCCGATGGATCTCGTGGGCGAGCAGCTCCTTCCCGGTGCCGCTCTCGCCCTGGAGGAGGATGGTGACGTCGGTGGCGGCGACCAGCCGCCCCGCCCTGAGCGTCGCCTCGAGGGCCGGGGAGCGCCCGATCAGCGGGGTTGTGTCTTCATCCTGCATCGTCTGCATGCGCCAATTGTTCCTGTCCGGGCGTGGCCGGGCCATGATCTGCATCAATCCCGCCCGAGTGTAATGCATGCCACCAGGGCCAGGCCAGTGTGGCGGCCGCCAGCAGAATGAGCAGGCCACCCACGATGGGACGCAGGCGTGGATCCCGGAAGAAGCGCGTGGTCCAGCCGGTGAACACGCCGGTGGCCAGGGTGGCCGGCAGGGTGCCCAGGCCGAAGGCCAGCATCACCAGGGCGGCGTCTCCCGGACGGCCCGTGCCGATGCTCCAGATGAGCGTGGAATAGACCAGTCCGCAGGGCAGCCAGCCCCACAGCAGGCCAAAGGCGAAGGCAGCCAGGGGGCGTCTGACGGGCAGCAGGGCGCGAGCGTGCGGCTCGATCCTCGTCCACAGCGGGGCGCCCACACGCTCGATCAGCGCGAAGGCGGGAAACCAGCCGGCCAGATGCATGCCGATCAGGGCCACCCACAGGGCGGAGAACCAGCGCAGCACCTCGTGCCCGACCGACCCCAGCGGTTCGGCAAGGCCCGCGCCCAGCAGTCCGGCCAGCAGGCCACCCGTGGCGTAGCTGGAAATTCGGCCTGTGTTGTAGGCCAGCAGAAAGGGCAGCAGACGCCGCCGGTGTTCCCGGATCTCCGGCGGCAGGCTGAGTGTCAGGGCGCCGACGATGCTGCCGCACATGCCGATGCAGTGCACGGCGCTGGCGAGGCCGATCAGCACGGCGGGCAGTAGTGGAATCGGGTCCAAGCCGGGTCTCCGGGGTCAGTGTCCGTGTATCATTGCTGCCGAT
>JALVEM010000118.1 GCA_027030825.1 Thiohalobacter sp. | reverse complement strand
ATCACCAGCAGCCTGTTCGTCGCAGCCGGCCTCTACCTTCTCCAGCTCGACCGCTGACTGTCCGACCAGGGCATCGATCCCAGCATGTCCTGATAAATCAGCAGGTTGCCTCGCCAGCGCTCTGCTGCCGGGACAAACCGACCGACTGGTTTCGAAAAGTTTCCGGTGCGCCCTAAAGTCTGAAAATGTGACGCCGTTAACAGGAGTGCGTGACGGAATTCCGTCACGAAAAATCAGAACAGACCCCGTGCACACAGTGCAGGGAACGGGGCAGGCCAAACGCCAGGGCCGGCGCGCACTCACAGGAAATCGTCACCATGTCGAAGTCCGTTCGTCGTCTTCCGTCCACTCGCGCCACCGTACTCAGTGCCAGCATCGCCATCGCCACCGCCGGGGCCGTGCTGCCCGCGAAGAACGCCGATGCCTGGGGCTTCAGTTTCAATCCGGCCGACTGGGCCTCCGGCATGTTCAATCTGATGGAGTCCATGTTCAACAGCATGTTCGACATGGCCGAGGACATGTTCGTGGGCACCCTGACGCTGATGGGCGAGTCGGTGGACGTGATGATCGATTTCGGCAAGTTCGCCTCGGGCATGATGATCATCTCGCCCTACGACATCGCCAGGGACGGTTACGCCAAGATGATGGAGATCTCGATGCGCGTCTCGCGCGAGATCATGCGGCAGGACCCGGGTTTCCTGGAAGTGGCCATGGCCTTCGGCTTCAAGGGCTACGAGATGATGGCCAACGCCTTCCCGGGCGACCTCGAAGACCAGCTCATGGCCGAGATGTTCAAGACCATGATGGTCAATGACGAGGTCACCAAACAGTTTCTGTTGATGGCCAAGGACAACAGGGCGCTGGCGAAGGTGATGGAGCGCATCGCCTCGAAGGACGGTGCGCTCAGGAACAAGCTCGCCCATGCCGTGGGCAACGACAGCGGTGTGGCGAAGGAGACGCTCAATCTGGCGCTCAAGTACGGCTTCATCGCCCGCCTGCTGCTCGGCAAGATCAACAGCACCTCCTACAATGCGCTCACCCAGGCCATGCTGGATTCCGAGAGCGTCACGCGCAAGGCCGTCGAGCTGCTGTATCGCTACGGCAACGACTACATCGCCAAGGACAAGGCCCTGTTCCAGCAGATGTCGGACTACGGGACGCCGGAGAAGGACGATGACGGCAACGAGCGGGCCATGGAACGCATGCTTCAGGCGAGCTTCTCGCAGACGGTTACCGGCCACCGCTTCATGGACACGCTCGAGCAGCTACCTCAGGAGATGCAGCAGGCCATGATGGATCTGGTGTTCCTCGGCATCTCCGACAGCGTCGAGCACCGCAACCAGTCACACCACAACAACTGGGCCATGATCCGCGGCATGAATGTCGAGATCGTGCCGAAGATGCTCGATCCCGATGTCGACAGTTCCGAGGAAGAACGCCTGTTCGGCAGGATGCTGCCCATCCTCATGTGGTGGGTCGAGGAGCAGAAGAAGGATGCCGACGGTAATCTTGTATACAAAACGATTGTGAATGAGAATGGGGAGGAAGAAGTAGTGCCGGTCATGGTGAACCACTATTACTGGACACCCTACGGGCACCGTTTCATGACCTCCGATCTGCTGATGCAGGATTCCACCGACAGCGAGGATGCCCAGGCCGCCGTCAATGTCCAGATGCTCCTGCAGGGCATGGTGATGGAGCAGGGCCAGACCGGCAACTGGGACGAGCTCATGCAGGCGATCGGGGATCCCGCCGACCAGCCCGATCCCGATCGCAGGAACCTTCCGGGACACAGGGTGCCGATGGTGGACGTGACCGTCACGCCAGCCACCGGCCGGGATGTCGAGATCGTCCAGTACGCAGGCCGCGGCTATGTGCACGAGCGTCTCTATACCGACGAGAACGACGAGCGCTGGCTCAATCTGCCGCGCTGGACGGATCACGCCACCTGGGTGCGCACCGACAACGACGACAAGAGCCGGGACAACAGCAAGGTGGCCTACACGCTGGATTTCGGAGAGAAGAAGGAGCGGACCCTGTTCATCGTCGTCTCCTCCATGAACAAGTACCCGCTGTGGGCGATAAACGAGGGTTTCGTCGAGATACACAACCAGCAGTTCGAGTCCAGCAACCAGACGGCATTCCGCCTCTTCGGAAGGGTGATCGACAAGAACACCACCCAGGTGACCCTCAAGGGCAACGACGAGGGGCAGTACAACTACACCTTCTTCCTGCTCGAGGAAGGGCATGCCAATCATGAAATCGCCAAGCAGCTGATCCAGGAGGCCAATGCGGTCAAGAACATCGACTGGCTGGTGACCCGGACCGAGGACGTGACGGAATATCCCGACGGGCTGCGCAATCACTGGCCCGATAGCGGCTACCACAAGGTTGCAGATCTGGGCAGTGACAGCGAGGAGGCCTGGGACGTCCACGGCATGCGGGACTCTCGGGTCGATGTCATGATCAAGGACTCGGTGACACAGGTGCATGGCGAGATCGTCAAGTTCGTCAACCCGCGCGAGGCCTGGCAGCATCTGGAGCACGCGAATCCCGATGCGCTGGCCGATTCGCTGCCCGGCTACACTCTGATCGGCTATTTCGATCCGGACAACGACTCGACCGACAGCTTCGGCACGCGCGATCTCTATCGCATGCTGGTCTTCGTCAAGGAAGGCTACGAAGACTACGTCAAGCTGCACTCGGTCGGAGAGAAGGCCAAGATCGGCAAGGCCTTGCCCGGCTACCGCATCGTCGGGCGCTGGGACGTGGATGGCGATTCCATGGACAGTTTCGGCACCCGCTTCTACGACGGTCACATGACACTTCAGATACGGGCATTGCCGGAGCAGCCGATCACGGACAAGACGCGCAAGGTGGGCAACCGCTTTGCACCGGGCCTGAACCATGCCACCTGGAACATGACGCGCTATCTCAAGAAGAGCAGCGTGAACCCGGATGCCGAGCCCGCCTTCGACACCAGTGACGCCGCGCTGTCGTCCGGAGCCGAGAACTATCCGTGGAGTGGCCCACTCAAGAGCGGCGACTACGATGCGCGCGACTGGGAGGAAATGTTCGCCGCCATCTGGCTGAACAGCAACGACGCCAACTTCTTCGGCCGTCACGTCATCAGCAAGATCGACACCGACGACGGCTTCGACAACCCCTATGGCAGCGACTCGCACTTCATCACCCGCATGACCGGGCGCATCGAGATCCCCGAGACGGGCGAGTGGCAGTTCGCCGTCGATGGCGACGACGCCGTCGAGGTGCGCATCGACGGCAAGCGCGTGGCCTACTGGTACGGCTCGCACGGCGATGCCGACGCCCCGCACCTGCCGGCCGGCACCATCACGCTGGAGCGCGGTTATCACCACATCGAATTCCTGCACGAGAGCGACGGCGACGCCGGCAATTACCGGCTGTACTGGAAGGCGCCGAGTGCGGCGCCCGAGGACGAGTTCGTCACCGTCTCGCCGCTGCGCTTCTCGCACCCGGTCAACGACGCCGACATGGACGGCGTGCCCGACGAGACGGATCAGTGCAGCGACAGCATTCCGGGCATTCCGGTCGAGCGGCATGGCTGCTATGCCCAGGATCTCGCCTACACGCCGGTCGCGGACGACGGCTTCGGCGGTACGCCATTGCCCGGCGGCGACACCGGAGACGATGGTTCCTCGGGCGATGGCAGCGGCGACGGCTCGGCTACGGGCGGCGGCAGCAGCGGCGGCAGCAGCAGCGACAGCGGCTCTGGCGGTTCCGGCAGCAGCGGCTCCGGTGGAGACATCCTCTATGCCGGCGACTGGCTGATCGGGCACATCGTCTCGCCGGACAGCAGCAGTCATGGCGTGCCGTCGGGTTATCGGGAAATCGGCTACTTCGACGTCCAGAGCGACGCCGTGGACACGGCCGGCGAGCACACCGGCAAGATGCTGACCATCGGCCTGCGGGACGATGTGGCCACGGCCTTCGGCGATGTCGTCAAGCTCTACAT
>JALVEM010000117.1 GCA_027030825.1 Thiohalobacter sp. | reverse complement strand
GCGGCAGGCTGAGTGTCAGGGCGCCTACGATGCTGCCGCACATGCCGATGCAGTGCACGGCGCTGGCGAGGCCGATCAGCACGGCGGGCAGTAGTGGAATCGGGTCCAAGCCGGGTCTCCGGGGTCAGTGTCCGTGTATCATTGCTGCCGATCTTCACATGCGGGCAACACGCGATGGCAACACCGGCCCATGCTGCAGGTGTGTGCCGGTGTGCTCTGCTAGGAGGATTGTTCCACAGCGGGGAAAGGCATTCCATGATGTCTGCACACGGAGCCGCCGTGCCGTACGGGAGGCGTTCCCCGATCCCTGCACGGATCCCGAGCGAAAGATCGGCAGGTTGCGGCCGACAGACATTTCGGACACGCCGCTTTCGATGCATGCAAGGGGTGCCGGTTCGCAGGCACGAACACATCGACGGGAATCACGAATGAATAGACATCGCATCCACCTCATCGCCGCCGCCAGACCCAATTTCATGAAGGTGGCGCCGCTCTATCACGCTTTGAAGGAGGCGCCCTGGGCGGAGACGGTGCTGGTCCATACCGGGCAGCACTATGATCCCAACATGTCCGATGCCTTCTTCCGGGATCTCGGGTTGCCCGATCCGGACATCCATCTCGGCGTCGGCAGCGGCACCCATGCCGAACAGACGGCCGGGGTCATGGTGGCCTACGAGAAGGTGTGTCTGGAGCGCCGCCCGGACTGGATCGTGGTGGTGGGCGATGTCAATTCGACCATCGCCTGTGCGCTGGTCGGTGCCAAGCTGTGCATCCCGGTGGCGCACCTGGAGGCGGGCCTGCGCAGCCGAGACCGCACCATGCCCGAGGAGATCAACCGCATCCTGACCGACGCCATCGCCGATCTGCTCTGGACGCCTTCGCCGGACGGCGACGAAAACCTCAGGGCCGAGGGTGTTCCGGCCGAGCGCATCGAGCGGGTCGGCAACATCATGATCGATTCCTACGAGATGATGCGCTCGCGCATCGAGGCGGCCGGCACGCGGGAGGCCTTCGGGCTCTCGCCCCGTGGCTACGGCGTGGTGACGCTGCATCGGCCGGCCAACGTGGACACCCCGGAGGCGCTGGCGCCGCTGGTCGAGCAGCTCGTCGCCTCCGCGGCGAGGTTGCCGCTGGTGTTTCCCGTCCATCCGCGCACCCGCGGCCGGCTCGAGGATTTCGGCCTGATGTCGCGTCTGAAAGACGCCGAGGGCCTGCGGCTCGTGGAACCGATGGGCTATGTGGAGTTCATGAACCTGGTGCAGGAGGCGCGCCTGGTCATCACGGATTCCGGCGGCGTGCAGGAGGAGACCACCTATCTCGGCATTCCCTGCCTCACGCTGCGTGACAGTACGGAACGCCCCGTGACGGTCACCGAGGGCACCAACCGGCTGGTGCCGCCTCCCGAGCTGCTCGACCATGTCGAGCAGGTCATGCGCGGCGACTGGCCCGAGGGGCGGGTGCCGGAACTCTGGGACGGACGCACCGCACAGCGCGTGGTGGCCAGTCTCGCGCGGCGTCTCGGTGTGCATGCGGACAGGACATAAAAAGGGCGCACATCGTGCGCCCGAAGGGGGGTGATGAAGGATGCCATCACGGGGGGATCAGTCTTCGACTTCCACCTCCTCGGCGATCAGGGTGCCGCCGACGAATTCGCCGTGGACTTCGACCTGTGCGCCTTCCGTCAGGGTGCCCGAGACACTCGCTTGGCTATAGTTGACGGGGTGGCCCAACAGATTGAAGGTCCGGGTTCCTGTATTGAGACGGCTGATGATGCCTTCGAATTCGACTGTTCCGCTCACATCGTCCACGGCATGCTCGTCTTCCTCCTCTCCGGAAAGTACGCAGATCGTGTCGATCGGACTGCCGCTCAACGTGCCCTTCAACTCGACGAAGCTACCCCCGGTCAGGCCCAGATCGGTGATCGGGTGCTTGCAACCGGAAGAAGTGGTATCGATATTGAGGGTGCTGTTGCCGTACACCAGGGTGATCGTGAGTCCGCCAGAGTCGAGCGTGCCCTTGACCTCCGCCTTGTCGGCTTCCTCGGGCGTGGTCTTTTTCTCCACATAGGTTGCCGTGATTCCCTGTGTGGTGCGGAAACCGCTGACCTCCACGAAGGCATTGACCAGATCACCGGGCGACGTCACGTTCTTCCACTTCGTGTTGGCATCGACACTCACCGTGATGGTGTTGTCGAGCATGCTGAAGGTGCCCTGGCTCAGGGATGCCAGACTCGATGTGTCGGTCACCGGCCCCTGGATCTCGTCGTTGTAGACGACTTCCGTGGCCGTTCCGGTGGAGCCGTCGGGATTCAGTGTGCCCGTCACCTTGACCACCATCCCGACCTCGAGCGATTTCTCCGTGGCCGCCGTGGCGCCGTCCTTGACGATGCGGGCACCTGTGGTCTCGTACTCCACGCCGTTGACGAAGATGCTGCCGAAACCGGTGATGGTACCGATGGTGGTGATGCCGGTGCCGCCGATACCGGCCAGGTTCGAGCTGCCACCCCCGCCGCAGGCACTCAGACCGGCCATCAGCGTCAGGATGCTGCCTGTCAGGAGTGCACGATGAATGTTGTTCATGGATTACCCTCCTCGCCTTTTTCGCAGGCCTGGAAGTAGTGGATGCCGAGGCTTGCGTAACAACCCGGCTCGTCCGGCGCGCTCTCGTGCCGGGCGAGCCATTCGTCGAGCGCCTCGAGCAGCGCCTGGGATCGTTCCGCGGCCAGTTGCCTGAATTCGGGCAGGGCCTCCGGCTGCAGGCGCGTGTTGGAGACCTTGCGCTGGAACCAGCGTGAATCCGCGGGACTGCGCAGGTTGTGTTCTATCGTGGTCACCAGTTCCGCCGTATCGGTGCCCAGGATGCGCAGCCCTTCTTCGGGATCGTCGGCGGGCAGGTAGGCGGCCCGCACGAGCCGGACCCGGCCCTCCTCGCGGGCCACGCTGCCGCCGTTCTCGAGCACGGCGAGCATCGCCTGGGTCGGGACGTCGCCGCTGTACTTGCGCACCAGGGCGTGGAAGCTGCCGGGGCCGCCTTCCACCGGCAGTATCGCCGGTTGTCCCTCGTCGTCCTGAAATTCCGGATCGTTCAGCCAGCCGCTCAGGACGCGCACGGCACGGTTGTAACGCTGCATGGCCTGCTCGTCGATGAGCCGGCCGAGTTCCTGCAGGCGCTTGGTCTCCTTGCGCGTGAGCCCGGTGAGCGCGGAGACCCGAGAGATCGTCTGCTTGCGTCCGGGTGTGCCGAATTCCTCGAAGGCGATGTCCACGAAGGCCTTCTTGGCCACTTCCGCGAAGGTCTGGAAGGCGATGCCGTTGCGAAGCAGGACGCGGGCGAGCGGACGCATGATGCGATAGATCGTCTCGGTCAGAATGTGTTGGGAACGTGTCAGCGGCGTCATCATCATGGGATTGTCTGTCATTTGGGATAGTATTACCAATCCATGAAAAATCAAGCAATAAACGGGGATGTTTTGTAAATCATCGCCCAAATTGCGCGCCATGTCACAGATTTTCATGATCTGGTTTGGAATTGATTTATTGATCACACTATAATAAATTCAATTTGACCAATATTTTTGTTATCTATATAGCCATGGCTCCCTCAAAAATCCCGTTGCGGGAACGCAAGTTCGCCCGCACCCGCCTGCGCCTGATGGAGGCGCTGATCGCGGAACTCGCCGACAAGCCGCTGGAAGCGGTGGCGGTGCGGGATCTCTGCGAGCGGGCGGAGGTCTCCGAGGCGACCTTCTTCAATTACTTCACGCGCAAGAGCGACCTCGTCGCCTATCTCGGGCGGGTCTGGGCGCTGTCGCTCAACTGGCACGGACTGAGGGCTGCACGCGAACGGCCCGGTCTGGAGGCCATCGCCGCAGTGTTCGAGGAGGGCGCGCGTCAGGCGCGCACCTGGCCCGGGCCGCTGGGCGAACTCATCGCCCATCTGGCCAGCCGCCGGGAGCGGCCGGAACTGCGCCCGCTGCTGGAGATCGAGAAGCGCA
>JALVEM010000116.1 GCA_027030825.1 Thiohalobacter sp. | reverse complement strand
GCGGCGTGTGGAATTCGTGGGGCCGCAGGTGGGCGAGGAGCTGATCGAGAAGGGTGGGCTGGCGGTGCTATACGCTCTGATCGGCATCCTGATCTATGTCACCCTGCGGTTCGAATACAAGTTCGCACTTGGTTCGATCGGTGCCCTGATCCACGACGTGCTCATCACCCTGGGCGTATTCGCCTGGAGTCAGATCGAGTTCGACCTCACGGTGCTGGCGGCCATCCTCGCCGTGATCGGGTACTCGCTCAACGACACCATCGTGGTCTTCGATCGCATCCGCGAGAATTTCCGGAAACTGCGCAAGGGCAGCCCGGTCGACATCATCAACCGGTCCATCAACGAAACGATTTCCCGCACTCTGGTGACGTCACTGACGACCCTGCTGGTGCTGCTGGCCCTGTTCTTCCTCGGTGGCGAGATCATCCATGCCTTCGCGCTGGCGCTGATCGTCGGTGTCGTGGTCGGTACCTATTCGTCGATCTACATCGCCAGCACGGTGACGCTGCTGCTGGGGGTGAGCAAGCAGGATCTGATGCCGACCCCGAAGGAGGGCAGCGGGGCGGTGGACGACCGCCCCTGACAAGTCTTCATCGCGCCCTGCGCACTTCCTCGAGCGGGTCGGGCTCGCTCTCGTCCGGCAGGATGGTGCTGCACAGGGTGCTGTCGCGGCTGGCGCAGCGGTCGGCATCCGCGCCGCGGATGGTGAGCCAGGCCCAGACCGCCGCGGCCGTCCAGAGGCCGATGCCGAGCAGAACGGTATGGGGTCCGGTCCAGCCGGCCGGCCCACCCCAGACCGCGCCATAGACGATGGCCACCAGTCCCGTGAGCCAGAACAGGGCGATCGGTACGGCGCAGGCGCCGGCGCAGCCGTAGCGACAGGCGCCATAGGGCGGGGCGAGCAGGGAAAGGATGAGCTTTTGCATGGCGACTGGCTGTCCTCGATCAGGAATTCAACACCGAGGGTATAGCACGGCGTCCCGGGCTGCAAACCACCCGCTTTCGAGACGCGAATCTGGTATGCTTCGCCCGCTTTCCCGGCAGGACTGAAATCATGGCGCTACACCCCATGCTGAACATCGCCATCCGGGCGGCCCGGGCCGCGGGTGACCGGATCGTGCGTTATCTGGACCGCCTTCCGGATCTCACGGTCAGCGAGAAGGATCGCAACGACTATGTCTCGGAAGTGGATCGAGAGGCGGAGCAGGCGATCATCCGCATCCTGAGGAAGGCCTATCCGGATCACGCCATCCTGGCCGAGGAGTCGGGCGGGCAGGGGGCCGAATCCGCCGAATACCGCTGGATCATCGATCCGCTCGACGGTACCACCAATTTCCTGCACGGGTTTCCGCAGTTCGCCGTGTCGATCGCGCTGCAGCGCCGTGGGCGACTGGAGCAGGCCGTGGTCTATGATCCGATGCGCCAGGAACTCTTCACCGCCACGCGAGGGGCGGGCGCCCAGCTCAACAACCGCCGCATCCGCGTGGCCCAGCGCCCCGGGCTCGACGGCGCCCTGCTCGGCACGGGTTTCCCCTTCAAGCACCATGAGCACCTGGATGCCTACCTCGGCATGTTCCGCGACCTGCTGGTCGCGACGGCCGGCATCCGCCGTCCCGGCTCGGCGGCGCTGGATCTGGCCTATGTGGCAGCCGGCCGGTTCGACGGCTTCTGGGAGATCGATCTCAACATCTGGGACATTGCCGCCGGTGTGCTGCTGATCCAGGAGGCGGGTGGCATCGTCGGCGATCTGACGGGCGGGCACCGGTTTCTCGAGACCGGCAACATCGTGGCCGGCAACCCGCGCGTGTTCGCCGCCATGGTCCGCAAGATCCGCCCGCACCTGACCGAGACCCTGATGTAGCCGGCACATCGCGCCCCGGCGCAATGTGCGGGTCGGCAGGCCTGCTCAGGCGGCGTCGTGCGAGAGGTTTCTGCCGGCGTATTTCTCCTGCAGCATCCGGTCGATGCAGTCCAGCACCTCGTCGCTGGCGGATTCCATCTCGCGGTAGGCCTCGAGCAGCCGTTCCTGGAGCTCGGCGCTCGATCGCCAGTTGTCCTCCAGGCAGGCGAAGGCGCGATGCGCGGCCTCGTGGACCCGTGCATGGGGCGCTTCCAGCGCCCGGAAGGCCTCGAGGCCGGCGAATCGCCTGACTCCTTCGCCCTCGTAATACCACTTGCCGAGCCGGCAGTCGTGATGACCGACCCGGGCGCCCTGGGCGTCGGGATCCCCGGTGCCGGCGTGGAAGGCCTTGTAGGCCCGCTGCTTGAAGATCATGTGATCCACCTTCACCAGGGTGCCGAAGCAGATGTCGTGCACGTAGTCGACCGAATCCCGCGTCTGCTGGGCCTGGGCGGAGAATTCGTCGAACTTGGCGCGCATGGCGCCGATGACTTCCGAGACCTGCTCGGCCATCTCGGAGATGTGGGTGGTGTTGGCCGTCATGGCCTCGGTTTCCTTGCGGAAGGTCTCGATGATCGTCCGGATCTCCTCGGTGGCCTGCTTGGTGTTGCCGGCCAGGGTCTTGACCTCGTCGGCCACCACGGCGAAGCCGCGGCCCTGTTCCCCGGCCCGGGCCGCCTCGATCGAGGCATTGAGGGCGAGCAGGTTGGTCTTCTCGGCGATCTCGCTGATCATGCCGAGCACGCCATTGATCTCGTTGCTCATGGCATTGAGCTGGCGCACCGTCTGCTCGCTCTGGCCGATCAGCTCCAGCGAGCGCTTCTGGGCCTCGACGACCTCGCCCACCATGCCGCGGCTCTCCTCGGCCTTCCGGCGGGTCTCCGAGGCGATGCGCGAGACGGTCTCGATCTCTTCGGTGACGCGGTTGAGGTCCTGCTGCGTCAACGTGAAGTTGGCCATGGTCTGGCGCGTGTTGACCTCCTGCAGTGAGGCGGCCATCTCGTTCTCGCGGATATGGCGGGCGTTCTCGGCCATGGCATCGAGCATCTCGTTGACGTGCACCAGCACGCGCTTGAGGCAGCCCTTGAAGCCCTGGGTCTGGATGCGCCGGTGGAACTTGCCTTCCGAGACCATCATGAAGCTGGTGTCGATCTCGCGCAACAGGGTCTCGTACTGGTCCAGGGCCTCGTTGAGCGACCAGGCCACCTTGCCGGCCTCGCCCATCCAGGCGACCTGCGTGACCCGGTGCGTGAGATCGCCCACGCTCATGCGATCGAGCACGTCGCGAATCTGGCACAGGATGGTGAAAGGCGTGTGCATGCCGATGCCCACCACGATTGCCAGCGCGAGCGCAGCCAGGGCCGGCAGCCAGGCCGCGGCCGGGACCGGACCATGCAGTGCGAGGATGCCCAGCGTGGCCAGCTGGAGCAGGACGAAGCCGGCGAGCGCCAGCCTAAGCCTGGATTCCAAGAACAAACGTTTCATAGCTGTCGAACCCCCTTTCCCTGATTTCCTGCTCCAGCACGCGCAGTCCGGCGTCCGGTGCCGCGCTGCCGCCGGCCCGGGCCTCGGCGGCGCGCATGCGCCCGTAGAGATCCTCGAAATAGGCGATGAGCGCATCCGGCACGCGGCGGCGTACCGAGAAGAACCCCTTGATGTTGCCTTCGAGATCGCGATCCGCGGTCACGTTGGCCATCACCCAGTAGTAGCCCCCTGACTTGGTGCGGTTCTTGACGCAGGCGAAGCACTCCTCCCCGGTGAGGATCGTCTTCCAGAGCAGGCGGAAGATGCCACGCGGCATGTCGGGATGCCGGATGATGTTGTGCGGCTTGCCCATGACCTCGGGTTCCGCATAGCCGCTCACGCGCATGAAGGCGCGATTGACGTAGCGGATCCGCCCCTTGATGTCCGTCTTGGAGACGATGAACTCGTCCTCTCCGAGTTTCACTTCCTCCCCGGCGGCAGGCAGGCGTGCGGAATTGCCCATGACCTCTCCCCTCGATTGATCCGGTCAAGAGGGGTATCGACCCTGGTCATCCGAGCTTTAACAGGCTGTTGAAAAAACTGCTGCGAAACCCGTCTGCGGTGTAGCGGGCTGCCCGTT
>JALVEM010000115.1 GCA_027030825.1 Thiohalobacter sp. | reverse complement strand
GCGCAATTTCCAGGAGACGGAGACGGAGCTTGGCCGGCTGGTCGAGGTGGACCAGCCCCTGCTCGAGGCGGCCACCCGCCTGCAGGCGAGCCTGGCCAGAGCCATGCAGGAATATTCCTTCTACTTCATGGATCCGAACCCGCACTATCTCGAGCAGGGTGGGCAGGCCCTCCAGGACGTGCGCGCAGCACTGGAAATGCTCGTGGCCTCGGGCGGCGACGATCCGGATTTGCGTGCCAGGCTCGATCGGATCGGTGACCAGGTCGAGCAGGTCCGTACAAGCCTGCTGAAGGGGGTGCGCATAGCCAGTGATCGTGCGGAGACCTATCCCGCCCTGAAGCTGGCCTCTGAAGAGATCAATCCGCGCGCCCGCGAGATCCTGCAGGTGCTGGGCAACATGATCGCCTCGGAAGAGGAGGCAGCGGCCACCGAGTCGGGGCGACTGGACATGCTGAATCACGTCGAGGACCTGCGCTACCGCTTCATGAGCCTGGTGTCGGAGCTGCGTTCCTTTCTCGCCACGCGGGCAGACACCACGCTCGAGGATCTGAAGCTCTATCGCGAGCTGATCGAGAAGGACATGGCGTGGCTGGAAGGCCAATCCGACCGTTTCACCTTCGAAGAGGAAGAAGGTGTTGCCCGCCTCCGGGAGGTGTTTCCGGAGTATTTCGCATCACTGGAACGCATGATCCGGATGCACACCAGCGACCGCTGGCGCATGGATGCCTGGCTGATACGCAATCGGGTCGCCCCGCAGCTGGAGGAGGTCCGGAAGGATCTGGATGCACTCGTGACCGCCTCCGTGCAACGGCTCGACTCCGAGTCCAGAACCCTGCTGGAGCATGCGTCCATGGCTTCCGCCACCATCCTGTGGCTGCTCGCCGGCATGCTGGTGGCCGGCATCCTGATTGCTGCCGGGTCTGCACGCAGCGTAGGACGACTGGTGGATCGCATTCGGGAAGGTCTGCAGTATGCCGCCGACGGCGACTTCACTCGTCGTCACGACGAGGCCGCGGCCGGTGAACTGGGCGAGGTCGGGCGTCTGCTCAATCGTTTCAACAGCCGCATGAGCGAGCTGCTGCGCGAGGTGAAACAGGCCGCGGCCGGGCTCGAGGACACCTCGGAGACGATGGCGGCACTCTCGCGCGAGGCCAGCGACATCGTGTGCAGCGAGCGGGAGCGCGTGGAGCAGACGGCCTCGGCCATGAACCAGATGGTGGCTTCCTCCCAGGAGATCGCGGGCAGTGCCGCCAGGGTGGCAACAGCCGCCCGGGAGGCCGACGACCAGGCCAGCCGCAGTCGCGACGAGGCTGCGGCCGTCCGTACAGGCATGCAGCAGCTCGTCGACCAGGTCAGACAGTCGGCCGCCGTGGTCGCCCGTCTGGCCGAGGAGTCGCGCAACATCGGCGCCGTGATCGACGTGATCCGGGGCATCGCCGAACAGACCAATCTGCTGGCCCTGAATGCTGCCATCGAGGCGGCGCGGGCGGGCGAGCAGGGGCGCGGTTTCGCCGTGGTCGCCGACGAGGTGCGCAGCCTGGCCAATCGAACGCACGAGTCGACGGGCGAGATCCAGGCCATCATCGAACAGCTCCAGAGCGGAGCGAGCGAGGCCGCGGACGTGATGGGGGCGGTGGAACAGGGGGCCTCGGACGGTCGGGAGAAGGTCGAGCGGACGGTGGCCTCCCTGGAGAGTATCGCGCTGGCGATCCGCGACATCTCGAGCCACGTCGACCAGATCGCCGCGGCATCCGAGGAACAGACATCGGTGGCCTCCGAGATCAACGAGAACGTGCTGGCCATCCGGTCGCTGGCCGAGCAGGCCGCCCGGGGCGCCGAACGCACGCAGGAAGCAGGCGCCGGTGTCCGGCAGATCAGTCGGGAGCTGGGGGAGCGGGTGGCCGTGTTCCGGATCGATTGAGAACCTGTCAGGCCAGGGCGCGCTGGATCAGATCGCGAACCACGGAGGGTTCGAAGGGCTTGTCGCAGATGGCGGATACCCCCGCCTGTTGCACGGCACTGAGGCGGCCGGAATCCCGCTCGCTCGTCACCAGGATCACCGGAATGCTCTTCTGGCTGCTGCGTTCGCGGATGAATCTGGTCAGCATCTCGCCGTCCATCTCCGGCATGTTGTAGTCGCTGAAGACCAGATCGTAGAAGGTCGACTCGATCATCTCGACGGCCTGACGGCCGTTCTCGGCCTCGTCGATGTGTTCGATGCCCAGATTCTCGATCACGCGACGGATGTGGCGGCGTGCCATGCCGCTGTCGTCGACCACCAGCACACGAAGATCCTCGATCACCACGTCGAGGGATTCCGTGGAGGGATGGATGAGGTCCATGGTGGCGACCAGTGCCCGGTGCAGGTCCTCCGGGGCAAAGGGCTTTGGAAGTATGGCCACGGCACCGGCCTGGCGCACCGGCTCCAGCATCGCCAGGCGGGTTTCGCTGGAGATCAGCATGAAGGGTACGTTGCGCACGTTTCGATCTTCGTCCTCGCGCATGCGGATCACGAGATCGGTGCCGGTCATGTCGGGGAGATACATGGCGCTGATCACCAGATCCGGCGGGTAGTTCCGAATGCCCTCGAGTGCGGTCTGTCCATCAGGGAAGAGTTGCACGTTGCGAACGCCTTCCTCTTCCAGTCGCTGGCGGATGATGTTCCCCTGGACATTCGAGGGTTCCACGAGGCAGATCGAAAGGTCCTCGAAACCGATGGTCATCGTGCAGTCCTGTCACCTGCTTTGTGTTCAGGTGATGCATCGGCAGGAGCCGGGAATTCTGCAGCCGGCTACCAGCTGATGTAGCTGTACCCCTTCTCCTGCAGAAGCATCAGATCGTCGGCGCCGATTTCCACCACTTCGGCGAATTCGAGCAGATCCTCGCCGGTCCAGCCCAGGCTGCGGAGGGTGTTTCCGCAGGCATGGAATTCCACGCCGTAGAGTGCCAGTGATTCGGCATGGCTGCGGGCCTCGTCACTGACGAAGCGCCTGGGGTGCTTGGCGAGGAGATGGATGCCCGGCCCGATGACCGTGATCACGATATGAATGTCGTCCCCGTACTTGCGCAGCATGGCGCCGGCCGAGAACAGGATGTGGTCGATATAGTCGGGATCGGCCTTGTTGAGCTGGTAGACCAGCTTGTGCCGCGGTTCGCCGAAGAGTTCCGGGTCCTTGTCCTCCAGCGCGGCGCCGGTCACCGGCAACAGCAGGGCCAGCAGCAGAAAGGTCAGGAAGGCGTGACGTGTCATGGAATGTCTCGACTGCTTGCTTCGTCCTCCGATCATGAATGAGACAATCCATGCATGTCAAAAATTCCCTCCCGGTGCCGGTCGCCGCAACGCCGGCATCGAGTACAATGATGCAATGAATGGTGCTGGACGCCTTCTGCTGCCCCTCCTGCTGATGACCCTGCTGTGGTCCGCGCTCGTTCCGGCTGCGGATGACGAGGACGTGGACTTCGAACATTTCGGCGAGATCGAGACCTCGGCCGAGTTCGACGATCGTCCGCTCGAGGAGCCGATCAGCCTGCCGGCCTGGTTCAAGCTCAGCTTCCTCGATCTGGGGGAGGATCTGAACGAGGCACTCCAGGCAGGCAAACGCGGACTCATCGTCTATTTCGGTCAGAAATACTGCGCCTATTGCAAGGCGCTGCTGACGGATCTGTCGCGGCCTGACACACGTGCCTATCTGCTCTATCACTTCGACATCATCGGCATCGACATTCATGGCGACCGCGCCGTGACAGACATCGACGGGAAGGAATACACGGAACGGGAGTTCTCCGGGAAATACCGGATCAATCTGACACCCACGCTGCTGTTCTATGACGCCAGCCGAAGGCCCGTGTTCCGGTTGCGAGGCTACTATCCGCCGTACCAGATGCGTGCGGCCCTGCGCTACCTCGCGGAGGGGTACTACCGGAAGGAGCGTTTCGCAGACTATCTCGAGCGTGCTGGCGTGCCTCTGGCCTTCGAGGGCGAGCTCAACACCGAGCCGTTCATTCTCGACCCG
>JALVEM010000114.1 GCA_027030825.1 Thiohalobacter sp. | reverse complement strand
GGGTCAGGGCGTGAACATCGTGACCGGCGACTATTCCCGGGGCGCGGCCGGCTTCTGGATCGAGAACGGAGAGGTGGCCTTCCCCGTACACGAGATCACCGTGGCCGGGAATCTCGACCGCATGTTCCGTGACATCGAGGCCGTGGGCTCGGACATGGATCTGCGGGGCAACATCCGGACCGGCTCCATCCTGATCCGCGAGATGACCATCGCCGGCGACTGACGCGAATCGCTCATTGATCTTCGGACAGGCGGGACAGGTATCGTGTGGCCTCGTCGGCCGGCATGGGGGGCGCGATGGCGTTGCCCTGCGCCAGGTCGCAGCCCATGACGCGGAGCGCGTCCAGCGCGTGCCTGTCCTCCACGCCCTCGGCGGTCACGTGCAGGCCCAGATTGCGGGCCAGCCCGATCGTCGAGCGGACGATGATGGCGTCCTGCTCGTCCCGGAACAGATCGCGGATGAAGGTGCGATCGATCTTGAGCCGGTCGATCGGCAGCTGCTTGAGATAGGCCAGTGACGAATACCCGGTGCCGAAGTCGTCGATGGCGATCGAATAGCCTGCCTCCGACAGCATTTCCAGATGCTTCATGGCGCGTGCCGGATCGGGCAGCAGCGCGCTTTCCGTGATTTCCAGCTCGACGGCGCAGGCGTCCAGGCCCGTGCGTTCGGGAAGCGCCAGCAGGTGTCGCACGCAGCCCGAGTCCATCAGGTTGCGGGTGGAGAGATTGATGGCGATGTGCAATATCCGGTCCGGCCAATGCTCGCGCCAGCGTGCCAGTTGTTCGAAGGCCATCTCGCTGACCCTCGCCGTCAGCGGGCAGATGAGGTTGCCGGCCTCGGCGAGCGGCATGAAGCGGTCGGGCAGCATCATTCCCATCTCGGGATGCGGCCAGCGCACCAGGGCTTCCATCCCCACGCACCGGCCGCTCGAGAGTTCGATCTGCGGTTGGAAGTGGAGCTCGAGGCTGCCCTCGTGAATGGCCCTGCCCAGGTCCGTGAGCACCATGATGCGTTCCGGCGTGTGGGGATCCGAAGCGGGGTCGTAGTATCGGTGGTGCACGTGTTCCTTCTTGGCGGTGTACATGGCCACATCGGCGCGGCGCAGCAGCTCGTTGCTGTCGATGCCGGGTTCCGAGACGGCGATGCCGAGGCTGGCCTCGATGTCGATCTGCAGCCCGTCCAGCCTGACGGGATGCGAGAACGCCTGCTGCAGCCGCTCGACGAGCGAATCGAGGAACGTGGTCTCGGGCGCCTCTCGTACCACGATGGCGAACTCGTCTCCGCCGAGTCGCCCCAGCAGCGTATCCGTGCCTTCCAGAGCCTGTTTGAGCCGCTGCGCCACGTTGCCGAGGAGTCGGTCACCGGCGCCGTGACCCAGCCCGTCGTTGATTTCCTTGAATCGGTCGATGTCGAGCAGGACGAGTCCGGCCTGTCCCGATTCGAGAGCCTGGTCGATGGCCTCGAGTATCGCCCGACGGTTAGGCAACCCGGTGAGCATGTCGTGACGTGCCTGGTATTCGATCTGCCGCAGATGCAGCTGACGCGAGAGCGTGACGCTGATGACGTTGCCGATGGCCTCGAGAACATTGCCTGGGGTATCACGGAAGTAGTCGATTTCGGAATTGAGCAGATCCAGCACGCCGATGCAGCGGTCATCGTGGTGCAGCGGGATGCAGACCACGCTGTGGATGCCTTCCTGTTCGAGCAGACTGCGCACCATCGGGTGGGCACGCGCGTCGGTCTGGATGTCGCTGCTGTAGACGATCCTGCGCCGATCCAGCGCGATGCCGTTCAGGCTGCCTGTCACGGGCAGCCGACCGCCGGAGGTCTCGTAAAGGCGAAAGTAGGCCTCGCCGAAACCTATTGCGTGCAGGGGAATGAGGTACCGGCCGCTTTCGTCGAGCAGAAAGAAAACGGCCTGTGGCGTTCCGGTGAATTCGTGCAGGATCTCGAGCGCGTGGCGGGCCAGGGAACGCGTGTCGTCCGTGTCCAGCAGTCGCACGTACAGTCGATTGATCAGATCCAGCACCCTGGCCTGTTGCCGGGGATCACGACTGAAGTCATGGACGGGCAGACGGCGGTCGGAGGTCATTGCCGGATGGCATTGTCGACCGGCATCGATCGACGAGCCGTTTCATTGTGATGAGGGTGCATCCGGTGTCAGCCTGACTTGTTCATGAAGGCGATGGCATGCCGCCGATGCGGGGATCTCCGATCGCGGCCCGTGAACGAAGCCTAGCACATCCGGTCACTTCATGACATGAAACAGGTCACCATTGATCAGGAAATGGACCCAGATGGCGGCGGCATAGCCGAGCGCGATCGCCCAGCTCCACTTGAGATGGCCGAAGAAGGTGTAGATGCCCCTGGCCTGGCCCATGACCGCGACACCGGCGGCCGAGCCGATGGACAGCAGCGAGCCGCCCACGCCTGCGGTCAATGTGACCAGCAGCCATTGACCGTGAGACATCTCGGGCTCCATCGCCAGCACGGCGAACATCACCGGAATGTTGTCGACGATGGCCGAGACCACGCCCACGAGGATGTTGGCGAGCGTCGGGCCGAGATCCGTGTACATGAGCTGGGAGCCGATCGCCAGATAGCCCAGCGTTCCCAGACCGCCCACGCACAGGATGATGCCGTAGAAGAACATGAGAGTGTCCCACTCGGCGCGTTCGAGGGAGCGGAACACGTTGAAGGCCGTGAGCTTGCGGGGCGACTCCGGCACGCCTTCGGTGGTCAGCGCAGAGGGCGCGAACTCGTCCATGTCCTGCGCCACGCGCTGCTTGAGATAGTAGCTGTACAGCTTGAGGAAGCCGAGACCGGTCATCATCCCGAGCACGGGCGGCAGGTGCAGGAAGTTGTGCGACGAGACGGCCATGACGATGGTCAGAAGGAACAGTCCGATGACCACGAAAGCGCCGCTCTTGAGCTCGACGGCTTCATCCAGGCTGCGGGGCTGGCCCGATGCGATGGTGAAGCTCATGATGATGGCGGGCACCAGCCAGTTCACCAGCGAAGGGATGAAGAGCACGAAGAATTCCTCGAAGCGCACCATGCCCTTCTGCCAGACCATGAGGGTGGTGATGTCGCCGAAGGGGCTGAACGCGCCCCCGGCATTGGCGGCCACCACGATATTGATGCAGGAGACGGTGACGAAGCGGTGGTCCGTGCCGCCCACGGCCATCACCACCGTGGCCATGAGCAGGGCGGTGGTCAGATTGTCGGCCACCGGCGAGATGCAGAAGGCCAGCAGTCCGGTGAGCCAGAAGATGGCCTTTCGGGAGAAGCCGCGCGAGACCAGCCAGGCGCGCAGGGCGTCGAAGACGCCCCGTTCCTCCATGGTATTGATGTAGGTCATGGCCGCGAGCAGGAACAGGAAGAGCTCCGCGAACTCCAGCAGGTTGTGGCGTACCGCGAGCTCGGGTGTATGGGTGTCGCCGGCGGCGCCGTAGAGGAGGGCAACGATCAGCCAGATGAATCCGGCCGCCACGATGACGGGTTTCGATTTCCTTAGATGGAGGTTCTCCTCGAGAATGACCAGGAGATAGGCGAACACGAAAATCCCCACGGCCACCCAGCTGGCCCAGTGCGAGGTGAAGTCACGGGGCTGGAGTGCCTCGCCGGCGAAGGCCGGCACCGAACACAGGCACAGAGACAGAAAGGTCAGCAACCGGTCCCTGGTGATGTTCATCACGATCCTCCCGATCCGTTCGCGCATTCATAAGACACGTCAAACTGCATGAGCGGCGTCGGGCCGGGAAACTTGAGCCGATTCTCAGAGCAGCAGCCAGGTGCCGAGGCCGAGAAACACCATGAAACCGACCACGTCCGTGACCGTGGTCAGCAGCACGCCGCCGGCCAGGGCGGGGTCGATGCCCATGCGGTTGAGAACGAGCGGGATGCTGAACCCGGCCACGGCGGCGCACAGCAGGTTGATGATCATGGCGGCGCCGATCACGATGCCGATGCGGACATCCTGGAACCAGGCGACGGCAATGACCGCCACGACCAGCGC
>JALVEM010000113.1 GCA_027030825.1 Thiohalobacter sp. | reverse complement strand
CCGGGCTTCGGTGAAATCGTCCCGTTCCAGAAGCGCCCCGGCGGCCGCGACGGGCCAGCGCACCAGCTCGATCGCCTCCGGCTCGTCGCCGTCGAGCCGCGAGGGCCGCAGCCCGCGGGCGAGCATCAGATGGGTCCGATGCCCGAAATAGCCGGGAGCCACGGTCACCGTCCGCAGCGTCTCGATGCGCTCGGCCGCCATGCCGATCTCTTCCTGCAGCTCCCGGTTGGCCGTCGCCTCGGGGGTCTCGCCCGGGTCGATCCGGCCCTTGGGAAATCCCAGTTCGTAGCGCTCGGTGCCGGCGGCGTATTCCCGTACCAGCAACAGCTCGTCGCCGGCCACCGGCACCACCAGCACGGCCCCGGCCACGCCTGCCAGGCGCTCGTAGCGGCGTTCCTCGCCATTGGAGAAACGCAGGTGCAGTTCCTCGATCCGGAACAGACGGGACTGCGCCAGGGGGCGCACGGAGAGAATGACGGGTTTATCCTGCATGGGCCTGCGGTATCCTGTGCAATCTCGTCATTGTACATGAGCGGAACCCGCGACCCGTGAACCCACTGCCCTGGCGCGAGATCGACACGGTCCTGCTGGATCTCGACGGCACCCTGCTGGACCTCCACTTCGACAACCATTTCTGGCGCGAACACGTGCCCCTGCGCTATGCCGAACGGCACGGCATGGATGTCCGGCAGGCCAGGGAGAAGCTCGTGCCCCTGTTCCGCAGCACGGAAGGCACCATGCAGTGGTACTGCGTGGACTACTGGAGCGATGTGCTGGATCTCGACATCGCCGAGCTGAAGGCCGAGGTCGACCACCTCATCGCCGTGCATCCGCACGTCATCGACTTTCTCGACGCACTCCGTACCGCAGGCAAGCGCGTCCTGCTGGTGACCAACGCCCACCGGAAGGCACTCGAGCTCAAGCTGCGCAAGACCCGCCTCGGGGGCCACTTCGACCGGGTGATCTGCTCCCACGAATTCGGCCGCCCCAAGGAGGATCCGGCCTTCTGGCCCTGGCTGCAGACCCGCGAGCCCTTCGATCCCGAGCGCACCCTGTTCATCGACGACTCGCTCCCGGTACTGCGGGCCGCAGCCGGTTTCGGCATCCGCCATCTGCTGGCCGTGCGCCGGCCCGACAGCAGGGAACCGGAGAAGAACACGGAGGAATTCGAGGCGATCGACGGTTTCGAACCGCTGGTCGAACAGCTCGCCAGGGAATACCCGGGACGACAAGGGGATTGAGCGACCGATCAGGCCGGATCGCGACGGTACGCATCCCAGTGACGAAACCGGCGGCGGCAGTAGGCATCGACGTCGCGGTCGCTGCGGAAGTGGACGAGAAAGCCCTCCTCGGCCGGCGCGTCGAATTCGCAGTAGTCGTTGTCGTAGTCCCGGCAGATGCCCGGCCGGGTGGCGTAGATGCCACAGCGCCCATCCGGACGCAGGTGCCGACAGGGCGAGAGGAACATGAGATACCAGCCGCTCTCGTCGCGATAGCACTCCACGCCTTCGTGGGCCACCTGCCAGCGCAGGTGATCGAAGTCCGCGTAGGAGCGGGGCGCAGGGATCTTCTGGGTGACGTAGGTGCAGCAGCGCGTGCCGGGGCAGTAGCGGCACTTGATGTCGCGCGGCAGGGTGGCGGGATCGGGACGGCGCATGGTCACCGGGGCCCTCAGTGGCGCTGCAACTGGCCGCCCGACTCGAAGTGGTAGCGCCCTTCGGGATCCGGCCGACCGAGAAGCGACAGGGCCTGGCGCAGATTGTCGTCGGCGTTCCGGCGCGGCAGCAGGCTGCCCTCGATGTGCCAGGTGCCGTCGCGCACCAGCACCAGCTGGCCTTCCAGATCGAGCGGCCCGCCCGCATCGTCGAGATCGACGAGAATCCGCGCGCCGCGCACACCCAGTCGCGCCACCAGTTCCCCCAGGGTCATCTCGACCGGCGCCAGCAGCCGCGCCCCTGTCCAGCGCACCTCTCCTTCCAGTGCCACGGGCCAAGCATCGACCACCAGCACCCGGGAGATCCGTGGGCGGACACGGCCCTCGAGCGCCACGCCCTGCCGTGCCGCCGCCTGTGCCAGCAGCGCCGCCGGCAGATCGCCCTCCAGATCCGTGATCTCGCTGGTGCCCGACAGGCAGCGGCTCGCCCGCGCCTCGAACCGCCCACCGGGCAGGCCGGCGCGCACGTGGGCCGCCAGGCAGCCGAGCAGCAACTCGTGCGGCTGGACGCGCCACTCCACCGGCCCCAGCACGAAGGCGGAGACCTGCAGCCTGTCCACATGGCCGGACCAGAGGGTGCCGAGATAGCCGTCCGCCGAGACCCCGGGCGGAAGGAAACGGGCAGCCAGACGCGCAGGGGCGGTCACGGCCAGGAACACGAGATAGAACAGCAGCAGGATGCCGAGCCAGCGGGAAGTGGTCATCAGGCCTCCAGGGTCAGCCGCACGTTCACGCGGCCGGGCGAGGATTCCCGATCGATGCTCACGGAAGTCACGCGCACGCCGTAGCGACGATGCAGCTCCGCCAGCCAGCGCATCAGCGCATCGAAGGCCACGCCTTCCATGCGAACCCGCACGCGGGACTCGCCGTCCGGTTCCACCCGCCGGATGCCCGGCCCCAGCCCGGCGGCCCGGGCACTCTGGTCCACCACGGCGAGCAGGCTGCGCCCGCCCAGATCGCCGGCGCGGCTGCCCTGACTGCGAAGCTGCTGGATCTCGATGGCCGCCTCCTGCATCCAGCGCAGGGTCTCCTTCTGCGCGGCGACCGTCCGTTCCAGCGTATGCAGACGATCGAACAGGGGCTGGATCGCCAGCAGCCAGAGCAGCAGCACGGACAGGGTGACGGCACCGACGATCACCATCCGCCGCTGGCGCGGCTCGAGCCGGTCCAGCCAGGCCCTCATGCCGATCCCTCCCGGATTCGCAGACGCCCCCTGACCTTGCCGCCCTGTCCGGAGGAGGCCGACTGGATCTCCACCTTCAGCCCCTTCCCTGCCAGCAGCTGCTTGGCCTTGTCCAGACTCTGGACATCGTTGGCATCGACCAGCAGTTCCAGTCGACCGTCACGATAGCTGAGCCCCTGGATGCGAACCGAATCCGCCTGCCGCAACACCTCTCCGGTGCGCGCCAGCAGCTCCATGAAACCGCCGTCCTCGCCGCCCCGGGCCCGACGCAGGGCCTTGAGCTTCTGATCCATCTGCACCCGCGGGTTGACGATCCGCCGGGCATCCGGAAAGGTCTGGCGATAGACCGCCTCGATCCGGGCGGCGAGCTGCTGCTGGGCCTGCTTCAGCCGGTAATAGCGCACTCCGTCGGCCACCAGGGTCACGAGCACCAGACCGGCCAGCACGAGCGCCGCGGCCCGCCATGGCTTCAGCAGCTCGCCCCAGTCCTCGTGGATCCCGAACTCGCCCTGCAGCAGATTGATTCGCTCACGGTTCCCGGCAAGCCCCATCGCCAGATGCTCGAGCGGGTAGTTGGCCTCGCGCGTCTCGCCGGGGCTGCATCCCTCGGGCAGGGGCGGTGGCTCGGTGCGTGCGGCAGGGAACAGATCGATGCGACAGGCCGCTTCGGATTCCTCCGGCACGACCAGGGGCGCCAGCGTCGCCCACTCCTGCGTCAGACCGGCACAGGCCGCACCGTCCGCCCGCCGCAGCACCCAGCGTTCGGGTTCCCACAGCAGCGAGGCTTCGGATCCGTCGCCGGGTTCGGGCACGGCCAGAGGTTCGGGCACCATTTCCGATGCCTCGATGCCGGCGGTCTCCAGGGCCTCGACCCAGGACTTCATTTCGGTGCGGGCCACCGCAGCGACCAGCAGCCGGCCATCGTCGTCGGGCTGGTCGAAGGCGAAATGCAGCGTCTCCACGTCCTGCGTGAAGTGATCCTCGACCGCGTAGGGCACCGCCTTGCGGAGCTGTGACCGGCTCTGGGTCGGCATGTGGATTCGGACCAGCACCACGGCCTCCGCCGGCGCCAGCACCACCACCTCGCGGCCGGCTGCCTGGGCGGCGAGATCGGCAAGCGGCGCCTGCTGCTGGGGTGTCAGCAGCCGCCCCGCGGGATCGACCACGGCGTATTCCGCCGTCTCCAGCCCACCCCGTGAGAGTCTGATCAGCAAGGTTTCCTGCATGCTCATCCGTCTTGTCGTTGTATGCGCTCCCGCATCCCGGAGGACCGCCGCCGTGCCGGGCGGAGCCCCGCCCGACCATACCCGATGCGTGCCGGGGTGCCAAGCAGGGGCCCCATCAGAGCGCCCCCCGCGCGTGCCGGATGACTCGCACCCCGGCTTCCTCCCGCCGCATCACGGCCAGCAGCGGAATTCGCGCGGTTCCGATACGGACATCGGCCCGCAGCAGGAAATATTGACTGGAAACCGAGAGCGCATCGGCATCCAGGTTCCGTCCGGCCAGCAGCTCGAGCGCCAGAAAATCCTGCACGGTGGCGAATCCCTCGTCCCCGCGCGCCTCGACCAGCTGGGCAGCTTCCTGCGCGGTGAGCGTTTCGTCGAGCATCCGCAGCACCGCCGGCGAGGCCGTGTTGACATTCAGGGGCGTGGGGGTGGGCAATGCCGTCAAGACGGACGCCAGCTTGCGCCAGGCGGCCTCGTCCACGCCCCGGACGAGCCGCAGCTCGCTCAGGCTGGTCATGGCCCGGTTGGCTGCGCGGTAGGGCGGATCGAGAGCGAGGTAGTCATAGTCCTCGGCCCCGCCGGGAAAACGGGCCTCGAGGTCCGCGTCCAGCCAGTCGGCCACGGCATTGGCGAGCTCGAGCGGCAGATCGAGCGTGGCCAGCAGCCGGCGGAAGCGTTCCAGCTCGGTCGCGTCGATCCGACCCTCGGGCGTCAGAAGGTTGTTGATGTTGTAACGCCCCTGCAGATCCTCGATCCGGCCGCTCACCTGGCCGCCCTCGACCAGGATCGGCGGCAGTTCGCGCGCCCAGTCCTCGCCGGGATGATCCACGTTGTTGTCGAGCTGGTCACGTCGCAGCAGGCGCACGGCCCAGGCCTCGACGCCGTCGGCATAGGCGAGCGCCTGGTTCGTGTTGAGGAAGGTGGCACTGCGCCGCACGTCGATCTGCTGGCGCGAGGCCAGCGTGACGGCGGCCAGGGTGGCGAGCGCCACCATCATGAGCGCGGTCACCAGGGCCACGCCGGCCTGCTTCAGCCCGCCAGGCGGAACAGCCATCGCAGTTCTCCGAAACCGCCGGTCTCCAGACGCAGTTCCACGGCCAGCGGGCGGGGCGGCGGCGCCTCGGGATCCCGGTCGAGCGGGGGCCACTGCTCCTGCCAGCGGCGCTGTTCGTCGAGCACCCGGATGCGGACCTCGTCGACGCCTTCGAGCAGGGGTTCCTCGACCGGCGCGCTGTCCTGAGCGCGGTCGAGCACCGTCCACCAGCGCCGATAGAGAATGCCGTCCTCGAGCCGGTAGGCCACCCGCTGCAGCGTGCTGCGCGCCTGGCCGAGCGGATTGTTCCATCCGCCCCGGGTGAATTCGATCAGCAGTCCGTCGGGCGTGGCCAGACGGAGCGCGGGCGCCGAATCCCCGTATTCGTTGCGGACGGGGCGGTCCACGTAGCCCTCGATATCACGCTCCAGCCACAGCCAGGCCATCTGCAGCGAACGCAGCGCCTCGGCCCGGGCCTCCATGCCGTCGGTGGTGCGCAGCATGGTGTTCAGCCCGCCGTAGGCCATGGCCGCGACCAGCGCGAAGATCGACAGGGCGATCAGCAGTTCGAGCAGCGTGAAGCCGTGCGTGCGGTGACGATTCATCCCTTCTTTCCAATGAAACCGGCCAGCCGGGCCACGGGAGCCGCCTCGTCACTGTCGCGAGCATGCCAGACACGGATGTCGACGCGCCGCACCTCCGTGTCCGGCGTGGGGGATATCTTCGCTTCCCAGCGCCAGCGCCGGCCCGCCATTTCGACCTCGTCCGAGCGGGTCCCGGTCGCGGGCCAGTCCTTCTCGAGCTGAAAGATCGTCAACTGGTTTCGCGCCACCCAGGTGGCCAGCGTCCTGTCCTGCAGGTAGGCCTGATTGCCGGTGTACTGGCTGCCGGCCCGGATGATGGCCAGCATGGCCAGCGCCAGTACCGTGACGGCCACGAGCACCTCGATCAGCGTGAATCCAAGATCACCCTGCGGCGTCTTCATTCCACCGGCGACCACTCGACTTCCCCCAGCAGAGTGGAGCGGACACGGTAGCGATTCGGGCTGCCGACGGCGGAGAACTCCGCCACGAAGGGCGACATCTCGCCGCTGGAGAGCAGCAGGATCTCCGGCCTTTCCGGAACCGCCCCATCCTGCTTTTCTTCCTCCTCGCGGGCGTCGGACTCGCCGCCCGGGAGCACCAGCGGCCGGCCTTCGAGCTCCAGATCCACACGGGTGCCCTCGTCGAAGCGGCGCTCCCGAAACACGGGGTCACCGACCGGCACCCACTGCTCGCCGTCCAGCACGAGGAAGCCGTACCCTTCGGCATCGAGGCGCACGCCCCACTCCTCGGATCGCAGGATGGCCTGCTCGTCGGCCAGCTGGATCAGGGCGGCGAAGCGGCGGGATTCCTCGCGCAGCGCATCGCCGCGGCGGTCTCCGCCGACGTTCAGCGTGGCCATGGCCAGCACGATGCCGATGATGGCCACCACCACGAGCACCTCGAGCAGGGTGAAACCGCGACTCCCTCCCGGGCCGAGGCGCATGCCGGCTGCTCAGCGCAGGTTCCAGTTGCCGATGTCGTCGTCGCTCGGCACACCGTCCGGGCCGAGCGAGTAGAGATCGACCGCGCCGTGCTCGCCGGGGCTCAGGTACTGGTAGGGCCGCCCCCAGGGATCGAGCGGCACCCGGTCGATGTAACCGCCCTCCTTCCAGTTCGGCGGCTCGGGATCGGACGGCTTCTGCACCAGCGCCTCCAGGCCCTGATCGGTGGTCGGGTAGCTGTAGTTGTCGAGCTTGTAGAGATTGAGCGCGGATTCCAGGGCGCGGATGTCCTGTCGGGCCTTGGTGATCCGCGCCTGTTCCGGACGGTCCATGACCCGCGGCACCACGATGGCCGCCAGAATGCCGAGAATCACGACCACCACCATGATCTCGATCAGCGTGAAGCCGCGCGCGGCGCGGGCGTTCGAACAGGTATGCCTGAACTGCATCGGTTTCCCTCTGTGTGTTGCAGGGCGGCGTTTCGACCGCCCCCTGTGCTATGATCTGCCGCCGGTCGCGACAGTCCTTTCCTCGACCGGTTTCCGGCCCGCAGCAGCCAGCCGCGATCAGGGTATTTCATGATGGATATTCGGCAGGAACTTGTACAGGTTTATCGCTGGCTGCGCCAGTACGGCCTCAACGATTCGCACAGCGGCAACGCCTCGGTCCGAGTGGAGGACGAATTCTGGATCACGCCCACCGGAGCCTGCGCCGACACCCTGGGCGTCGACGATCTGGTCCGCTGTCCCGTGACGGGCGAGCTGCCGGAACGGGCCTCGCTGGACGCGCCGCTGCATCGAGCCGTCTACCGGGCCTGTCCCGGGGCGCGGGCCGTGCTCCACAGCCACGGGCCGGCGAGCATCGCCGTCACGCTCGACGGCAGGGATTTCCGCCCCGTCGATTTCGAGGGACAATACTACTTCCGCCAGGTTCCCGTCATACGCATGCCGTATTCCGCCTATGTCGAGCGATCGCCGGAAGCGGTCGCCGCGGTGCTGAAGGCCCATCCGGTCGCCGTCGTGTGCGGTCACGGCGTCTACGCCGCCGGCGAATCACTGGATCGGGCCTACAAGTGGACCTGTTCCCTGGAGTCCAGCGCCCGTCTCTGGCTCCTGGCACGCCAGGCGGGCACCCTGGACAAGGCGCCGGAGCCCTTCCCGGCGACGACAGAGGCGCAACCATGAACGAACCGGCCATCCATCGCGAGGTACCGGTGGTCGTGAGCATCGCCGGCAACGATCCCAGCGGCGGCGCCGGGCTGCAGGCCGACATCGAGGCGCTGGGCAGTCACGGCTGCCACGCAGCGCCGGTGGTCACCTGCGTGACCGTGCAGGACACCCGCGAAGTCAAGCAGGTGGTGCCGCTGGACGGGCTGCTGGTGGCGGAACAGGCGCGCGCCGTGCTCGAGGACATGCCGGTGGCCGCCTTCAAGCTGGGGCTCCTGGGCAGTGTGGACATCGTCGAACACGTCCATGCGGTGCTGGTGGACTACCCGGAGATCCCCGTGGTCATGGACCCGGTGCTCGCCAGCGGCGACGGCACCCCCCTGGCCGACGAGGAGACCCTCGAGGCCATGCAGGCACTGCTGCTCGAGCACGTGACCGTGCTGACGCCCAACAGCCACGAGGCCCGCCTGCTCAGCCCCGAGGCGGACAATCTGGACGCCTGCGCCATGGCCCTGCTGGAGCGCGGCTGCGAGTTCGTCCTGATCACGGGCACGCACGAGAACACGCCCCATGTCGACAACCGCCTCTATGGCAATCACCGCCTGCTCGAGGTCTTCACCTGGGAACGGCTGCCGGGCGAATATCACGGCTCCGGCTGCACCCTGGCCGCCAGCATCGCCGGGCTGCTGGCCCAGGGGCTCGAACCCTTCACCGCCATCCACGAGGCCCAGGAATACACCTGGGAGACGCTGCACCATGCCTACCGGGTCGGCATGGGGCAGCAACTCCCCAACCGCCTGTTCTGGGCCCGTGTCGAGTCGGACTGATGCGGGCCGGGCTGCGCGGCCTCTATGCCATCACCGATCCACGGCTCACCCCCGGTGAGGCAATGTTCGCCGCGGTCGAAGCCGCCCTGCGCGGCGGGGCCCGCATCCTCCAGTACCGCAACAAGGCGGCGGACGGCGCAACCCGTCTCCGCGAGGCCGGCCGACTGAGCCGCCTGTGCCGCGCGCATGGTGCCCTGTTCCTGGTCAACGACGACCCGGCGCTGGCGCAGGCGGTCGGCGCCCACGGCGTCCATCTCGGCCGGGACGACCCGGACGTCGCCCGTGCCCGCGACCTGCTCGGCCCCGAAGGCATCGTCGGCGTCTCCTGCTACAACGAGCTCGAGCGGGCCCGCGCCGCCGCGGCCGCCGGAGCAGACTACGTGGCCTTCGGCCGCTTCTTCCCCTCGCACACCAAGCCCGAGGCCGTGCAGGCGCATCCCGACCTGATCCGGCGCGCGAAGGCCGAACTCGGCCTGCCCGTGGTTGCCATCGGTGGCATCACCCCGGAAAATGGCCGCACCCTGATCGAGGCCGGCGCCGACATGCTGGCCGTCATTCACGGCCTGTTCGGCCAGCCCGACGTCGAGGCGCAGGCGGCGCGCTATGCACGGCTGTTCGAATCGCCGCCCGGAAGCTAGCCCGCGTGCGACACCACGCCCAGTGAAAAAATCACCAGGGCAAGGCGCGGAACCCGGAGCGGCCCTGCCGCCCATCCGGGATCGGCGCCGGCGAGGGGCCGCGCGGGCGACTCGCCGCAGCCGAGCATCGCAGGGAGGCGGCGGAAAAAGCGAGGGCTGTCCGAGCCTCGCCCGGCGAGGCGAGTTCCCGAGCGCGCCGCCTCCCGAGAAGCGCAGGGCACCCGAAGGGCAAGGCGCGGAGCCCAGAGCGGCCTGCCGCCGGCCCATGGCGGCAAACCGCAGAGACACTGGTTCCAGCTTGAAGGAGAACTCTCCATGACCCGATCGCACGAGCTCTTCCAGCGCGCCCGGCGCCACATCCCGGGAGGCGTCAACTCCCCCGTCCGGGCCTTCAAGGGCGTCGGCGGCGAGCCCGTCTTCTTCGAACGCGGCGAAGGCCCGTACCTGTGGGATGTCGACGGCCGGCGCTACATCGACTACGTCGGCTCCTGGGGCCCCATGATCCTCGGCCACGCCCATCCCGACGTGGTGGCCGCCGTGCAGGAGACGGCGGCCAGGGGCCTGGGTTTCGGCGCACCCACCGAGATCGAGATCGAGATGGCCGACCTGGTCTGCGAGCTGGTCCCCTCCATGGACCTGGTGCGCATGGTCAACTCGGGCACCGAGGCCACCATGAGCGCCATTCGCCTGGCGCGTGGCTTCACGGGGCGCGACAAGATCGTCAAGTTCGAGGGCTGCTACCACGGCCATTCCGACTCCCTGCTGGTCAAGGCCGGCTCGGGCGCCCTCACCCTGGGCGTGCCGACCTCGCCCGGCGTGCCCGTGGCGCTCGCCGAACACACCATCACGCTGGAATACAACAACCTGGACCAGGTCCGCGAGGCCTTCGCCCACGTCGGCGGCCAGATCGCCGCCGTCATCGTCGAGCCCGTGGCGGGCAACATGAACTGCGTACCGCCGGCCCCCGGCTTTCTCGAAGGACTGCGCGAGATCTGCGACCAGTACGAATCCGTGCTCATCTTCGACGAGGTCATGACCGGCTTCCGGGTGGCCCTGGGCGGCGCCCAGGCCCTCTATGACGTGCGCCCCGACCTCACCACCCTGGGCAAGGTGCTCGGCGGCGGCATGCCGGTGGGCGCCTTCGGCGGCAGGCGGGAGATCATGGAACAGATCGCCCCGCTCGGGCCGGTCTACCAGGCCGGTACCCTGTCGGGCAATCCCGTCGCCATGGCCGCCGGGCTGGCCACCCTGCGCCATGTCATGCAACCCGGCTTCCACGAGGCGCTGGCCGAGCAGACCCGACGCCTGACCGACGGGATCCTGGAACGGGCGGAACGCCACGGCGTCCCGATGACCGCCAACGCCGTGGGCGGCATGTTCGGCCTGTTCTTCACCGACCGGGATGAGGTGCGCAACTTCTACGACGTCAGCCAGTGCGACATCGACCGCTTCCGGCTCTTCTTCCACGGCATGCTGGAGGCGGGCGTCTACCTCGCGCCTTCGGCGTATGAAGCCGGATTCGTCTCCGCGGCGCACGGCGATGCGGAGATCGAGGCCACCCTGGAGGCGGCCGACCGCGTACTGGCCACGCTCTGATACCTCCCGGCCATGCTGGCCGAACTCCTGCAGCAGCTGATCGCCTTCATCGGCCAGCACCCCTACTGGGCGCTGGCCTTCGTGTTCCTGAGCGCCCTGCTGGAATCGCTCGCAGTGGTCGGGCTGTTCGTGCCCGGCGCCGTGGTGATGTTCGGCATCGGCGCCCTGGTGGCCACGGGCGCGCTGGATTTCTGGGCCGTCTGCGGCTGGTCCATCGCCGGCGCCGTGGCCGGCGACGGCATCAGCTTCTGGCTCGGCCGGCACTACCATCAGCAACTGCGCGAACTCTGGCCCTTCCGTCGCCACCCCGAACTGATCGAGCGCGGCACGGCCTTCTTTCACCGTCATGGCGGCAAGAGCGTGGTGCTGGCGCGTTTCGTCGGGCCGGTGCGTCCCGTCCTGCCGGCGATTGCCGGCATGCTGGACATGCCCCCCTGGCGTTTTCTCGCGGTGAACGTGCTCTCGGCCTGCCTCTGGGCGCCCGCCTATCTGCTGCCGGGCGTGGCGTTCGGCGCCTCGCTGGAGCTGGCCTCGGAGGTCGCCGGCCGGCTCGCCATCCTGCTCTTCCTGCTGCTGGCCTCGGCCACGGGGCTCTTCTGGGGCATGCGCCGACTGGCGCTGTGGCTGCAGCACCACGTCAATCGGGTACTGGACGCCATCGGCCGCTGGGCCCGCAGGCATCCCCGCCTGCAGCCGCTCGAGGCCGCCCTGCTGGAGCCGGATGCGCCGGAGTCGCGCGGCCTGTTCGTGCTGAGCCTCTCGAGCGCCGGGCTCTTCGCCCTGCTGGCCTGGGTTCTGCGCAGCGCACTCGTCGGCATGGACCAGAACCTCCACGCCTTCCTGCAGGGACTGCGAACGCCCCTGCTCGACGAATTCCTCGTCGTCTTCACGCAACTGGGCAACGCCCGCATCGTCACCGGTGCCGCGCTCTTGTCGGCCGGCTGGCTGTTCTGGCGCCGCGCGCCCTCGACCGCGCTGCATCTGCTGGCCAGCCTGGCGGCGGCCGGTGCGACGGGCTGGCTCGTCAAGGCCGTCACCGCCGTCCCCCGGCCGACGGCGATCTATACCGGCGTCAGCGCCTGGAGCTTTCCCAGCATGCACGCCACCCTCACGGCGGCCTTCATCGGATTCGTCGCCGTGGCGGCAGCCCGCGCCCTGCGCCCGGAGCGCCGCTGGATCGCCTATGCCCTGGCGGCGCTGTACATCGCCCTGATGGATTTCTCCAGGCTCTATCTGGGCGTCCACTGGCTCACCGATGTGGTCGCCGGCACCGGAATCGGTCTCGGCTTTGCCTCCCTGTTCGGCATCGCCTACCGGCGCCACGCACACGAACGCCTGCCGCTCGCCCACTCCGCGCTGCCGCCGGTGCTCGCGCTGGGTCTGCTGGCCGCCCTCGGGCCGGCCCGAGACCCGGACGCCCTGCTCGCACAGTACCGCCCGGCTCCGCAGGTAACCCGGCTCTCCCGGGAGAACTGGCTGGCCACCGCCTGGGCGAACCAGCCCGCGGCCCGGGAAGATCTCGCCGGCGCCGCGCGCCATCCGCTGACGCTCCAGATCGCCGCCACGCTCTCCTCGGTGCGGGACGCCCTCGCCCCCCTCGGCTGGGCCCCTCCCCGGCCGGTGAACGCGCGCACCCTGCTGCGGCTGTTCGCCACCGGCCTGCCGCTCGAGGCGCTGCCGGTGATGCCGCAGATCCACGCCGGCCACCGGGACCGACTGCGGCTGCTCTACCAGGATCCGGAGACGGGCGGCTACCGGCTGCTGCGCCTCTGGCCCGGCGATCTCGTGCTCGAGGAGTCGAACCTTCCGGTCTGGATCGGCAACGTGGCCCGGCTCGAGGCCCGCACCCTGGCAGGCTTCATGCGCTTCCCCGTGACCGCGGGAGATTTCGAGGCCGCCACGCGCGCGCTGGTGAGGCAGCTGCGTGCCCTCCCGGGCTGGCGGGTCCATGAACGCGCCCGGGAAGACGGTCGACGGGTCTGGCTCGTCGAAGGGCCGGCCTCACTCCCCCCAGCGCACCGCCAGGGTGTGCGCCACGCCGATCCGGTCGAGGATGCGCGCGACCACGAAGTCCACCAGATCCTCGACCGTCTCGGGCCGGTGATAGAAACCGGGACTGGGGGGCAGGATCACCGCCCCGAGCCGGGCCAGCTTCAGCATGTTCTCGAGATGGATCACGGACAGGGGCGTCTCGCGGGGCACCAGCACCAGGGGCCGGCCTTCCTTGATCGCCACGTCGGCGGCCCGCTCGATGAGGCTGTCGCTGGTGCCCTGGGCGATCGCCGCCAGGGTCCCCATGGTGCAGGGGCAGACCACCATCGCGCGCGGCGGGTTCGAGCCGGAGGCCGGGGGCGCCGTCCACTGCCGGGGGCCGAAGACCCGAAGCTGGCCCTCCTCGGCCCCCAGATACTCGTTGAAGAAGCGTTCCAGCTCGCCGGAACGCCCCGGCAGCTCGAGCTCCGTCTCCAGCCCGGCCACGATCCGGGCGGCATCGGAGAGCATCAGCCACACGGCCTCGTCGGCCTCGATCAGGCACTCGAGCAGGCGCAGGGCATACTGGATGCCGGAGGCACCGGTGACGGCGACGGCGATCGGACTCACGTCCCTATCTCCCGGGCGGCCAGAGCATCGAGCAGCCGCTCGTGGATGCCGCCGAAGGCGCCGTTGCTCATCACCAGGATGCGGTCGCCGGATCGGGCCTCGGCCACCACCCGGGCGACCAGCGCGTCCAGGTCGCCGGCCACCTCCGTGCGCG
>JALVEM010000112.1 GCA_027030825.1 Thiohalobacter sp. | reverse complement strand
GCAGATCGTTGCGGGGGACGCGCCAGAGCTGTTCGGCTTCACCGAATCCGGTTTCCAGGTCCGGAGGCAGTGGTTCCTCCCAGCAATAGCGGTGCCTGTCACGGTTGTGTAACAGGTGCCGGGAGAGCCTTTCGTCGAAAGCATAGCAGGAGAAGGCTTCCTTGATCGTGCCTGCCTGTATGATGCGTGGATGCAATGGCAGGGCGAGGGGGCAGGATTTACGGCCGAGATAGAGGGCGAAGCGTGGTTCTCTCAGCGCCGTGCGCAAGGCATCCAGTGTGTAGGGCGCCTGGCCCCTCGACCAGAGCGCACAGGTCCAGGCTGCTTCGACACGGTAGTCGCGCTGGGAGAGGATGGTATAGAGCCCATCGACAGCCATTTCTTCCTTGCGGGTATGAAACTGTTGTCCGCGTCGGTTGGGAGGCACCTGGGTGGTGTGATAGTCACGCAGCAGTTCACCTTCGGCATCGATGCGCACCGCCAGTCCGTAACCCTGAGCCAAGCCGGCAAGGCGCTGTTCCTCGTCACGGCGAATGCCCAGGGCCGCGGCCAGCAGGCCGGTGATCTGCGACTTGCCGGGATGGGTGGCGCTGGGGCGGTATTCGCCCACGGCGGGCTCGCCCCAGCTTGCAAGCGGACCATACAGCTGAAACAGCAGCAGTTCAGGCATTTTCCAGACCCTCGGTGGCATAGGAGATGATTTCCTTCAGATTGCCTTCGCCCGTTACGGTGTCCATGATCACGGCATTGGCATCGCCGTCACCATAGGCCTTGTCCAGCCGATCACGTTCGCCTGCCAAGGCCGTGATGGCATTGGCCAGCAGGCCGTCGCCATGCGCCTCCACGGGTTTGAGAAAGGCGACCGACAGATTGCGTGGCTGCGCGTTACCCTTTTCGCAGAGAATATAGCTGGCGCGTGCCCGGGAGCCGAAGCTGTTCTGCTTGCCGGTAGGCGCCACCGTGGCAGCGCTTTCGACGAGTGCGGAGAGTGTCTTCCTGGCGAGGCCGGTATCGCCACCCAGGTTCTCCAGCAGCAATTGACGGTCGATGCAGAGGTAGAGATAGAACAGCCCGGCACCGAATTCGGTATCCCCCATGTGTCCGGCACCCACGTCTTCCTCGCCACGATTGAGATCATCCACGGCAGTATAGAAATCGTCTTCCACCACAACCTTGTGGACCGTGATCGCATGGGCCACCTGGCAGGCGGCTTCGGTGTTGAAGCCGGGATCGTCCGCCAGCATGCGGCCGAACAGGGCGATGTCGGCGGCACTCTTCTGCTTGCGCAGCAGTTTCAGGTCGTTTTCGTCGGGCGCCTCGCCGGTGTCGATCAGGCGCTGGACCAGTGCATCGATGGCCGCCTGCTCTTCGGGGCTGATGTGCGCCAGTTGTTCGATGTGCAGGGCCTCGACGCTGCCATCGTCCTTGGATTTCTTCAGCTTGCCGAAGACGTTGGCGATCTTTCTTGCCCAGTCGCGGGCCTTTTTCTCAGCAACACCCCCTGCCACCAGCTTGTTGAAGATCTTTTCACCCAGCCGCTTGGTACGGGTGCCGATATTGCCATCCAGCCTTTCGGCAAAGACATCGGAGGTGCGCCAGGCGCGCTTGAGGCTTTGCGAGGAGATGCGCAGGCGCTCGGCACCGCCCATCAGGGCGGTCTTGGGGCGACCGAGATCGTCCCGGTTGAGGTTGGCCGGGGGGTAGGAGGTCAGCAGGTGCAGTTGGACGAAGCGTTCCATGGTTTTTTCTCCTTTTCGAATCAGGCGGATTTCTTGAGAGCGGGGAAGTAGGCAAACGCCCAGATCTTCTGTATGTGTGGGCCCCACCAGAAAACGGCATCGGCAAGATCGAACAACCCGGCCCGGTGATCGAGCTGGGCGAGAACACGGATCATGGGCCGGTAGAGGTCGTCCCGGGAATATTGCAGCAGGCGCCGGAATCGCAGCTCCGAGACCCGCGGCCGGTCACCCCTGGCACTGGCCATGAGCCGGGGCAGTGCGTCTCTGTCGGGTGGCGAAAGCACCAGGTCGGCGGCATGGTGATCGAGGTGGGCAGCCAGGCCGGCAATGGCCGGGATGCGTGCCAGCCAGCCGTTGTGATCGGCCACCGGAGTGGCACGCAGGCGGGTGATCAGGTCGATGGTGGCCGGTATCAGCGCGGCATCGTCGGATGAGCGGGCGCGGCGCAGCTCGGCACGGGCGCCCCGGTCGGATTCGAGGTCGCGCCACCAGTCGGCCAGGATCCTGCCGGCCTGGCTGTCGGGGGTGAACAGGGGTTGTTTCTGTGTCATGCGGCATTCTCCCTGGTGGTCGGTAACGAAAGGATCTGTCTGAGTCTCCTGCCTTCGAGCTGTTTGCGCAGCTTGTCGCGGGCCCGGGCCACACGCGCCGGATCTCCGAAGGCAAGATCGCCGCTGGCCGTCCATTCGTCGAACAGGCTCAGCGCGGCACGTTTCAGTGTCTGGTGCCACTCGGCCAGCACCGAACGGTCCCGGTCCTCGGGAATACTTTCGATCAGGCGCGGCAGGCAGGCGTAGAAATCGGCCTCGGTGTGCTGATAGAAACCATCGGCCAGAAAACCGGTGTCGCCGCGGACATCGCCGGGCCGCTTGAACCAGGCCTCCTTGACGGCGGTTCTGAGCATCCGGGTGACTGCATCGGCGCCCTGGATCATTTCCCCGACACGCAACGCAAAGCGGGTTCGGATCTGTTCCGGCACCCGGTAGAGCGGCAGAATGGCCTCGTACCAGCAGCGTGGTTTCATGTTGTCCATGTCGTAGCCGAAGGCCCAGATGCGCGCCTGGCCCATGCCTTCGGAATCGCGCAGAAATGTGTCCACAACCAGGGCAGGGACGATTCGTTCCTTATCGTCCGGTGTGGCATAGACCAGCCCCAGCCAGTGGCGATAACCGATGCCTCCGGGCTGGGGATGCAGCGGAAGAGGGTCGGACGATTCCCTTTCCTGGTAGGGGGTGAGGGGATGACGCCAGGCACCCACATAATTGATGCCGTAGTTGAGGGTCCAGTATCGCTGCACGAGGCGGCCTTCGGTACCGCACAGATCGCATGCCCCTTCGCTGGCGTGTTTGAAATCGAGGCGGATGCGCCGGGGCATGGCCCAATACATCTGCAACGGATGGACGTCTTCAGGGGTGGTGTCCACTCCGCCAGCCTTGGGATCACTGGTGCGGGTGGGCGCCAGCCAGGGAAAGATGTGTTCTGGGCCGGTCAGCCCGGGATTGCCGGTGAGGCGGACAGTGCGAGGCAGCACATTGAGCCAGAGGTTGTGCCACAGGGTGTCGGGAAGCTTGCTTCCTTCCGGATCCAGCACAACCAGCGTGGTCAGCGGGCCGCCGCCACGCAATGAGGTCCGGTGTCCCGCACCACCACTGGGTGCATTGATCTGCAGGGTGAACAGGGCGGCAGCGGCACAGGCAGGACACAGTGCCTTGATTCGGTCTCGCTTGATGAAATGGTCGGCGTTGTTGCGCAGCGTCTGATCCCCGGGGGTGTCGATCAGCAGATTGGCGATGCTGTTTTCGGCGGGTTTGCGACCGCCGTTTCTTTCCTGTTCGAACTTTTCCAGATCCTGCATGAAGCGCGGTCCGTCTCCATCCAGGGCGAAGGCGTCGACATGGGCGTTGAAGGCCTGATCCAGTGTCTCGACGCTGGGCGGATTCTCCAGGCGATCAATCCATTCGTCATCGTCGCGCGGCGCGAAGGCGGTCTGCAACAGGCCGATGAGGAACTGTGCCAGGGCGCCGTTGAAGTCGGCCCGAAGCGCATCCAGTGCCACCGGCGGATTGTCCTGAATGGCGATCTCGGCCGGGCGAATGATGGTTCGTGTGCCGTCGGCAAGGCGGACGGGGATCCATGGGTCGGTGATGAGATTCATGATGCTTTGCTCCCATGTTGGAAATCGATTCGTAACCCGCTCTGTTCGGAATACCGGATCAGTCGGGGTTCGTTTTCAGGGCCCAGGGCATGCCCCTGCAAACTGCCTTCCTCTTGCGTGAGCACGATCACCACGCCCCAGCGGCCCTTGCCGGGCAGGGCGGCCTTGTGTTGCGCCCAGGTCTCGGCGTCGATGCCTTCCGGTGGCATCTCACGGGAGACCAGCGACTGGCGCACGGTGAGGCTGCTCAGAATCCATGCCTGTGGATCATCGGGGCTGTCACCCTGGAGCGGCAGCAGGCAACCATCCCGCCAGCGCGCGAGCCAGAGCGTGGTGGTGGGTTCACCCAGGCGGGTGGGGGCGATGTCCTCATCGAGCCAGGGGCCTTCACGCCGATAGCCTGCTTCGAGATGCAGGGCTTTGAGTTCGGCCAGGCTGCGTTGCCCTCTGGCCGCGCCATCCGCATTCAGCACCTGCTGTTGCAGACCTGCAGGGATGTCGTCGAAGGGGTCGGCGCCGTAGACACCTTCGATCAGTCGACGGGCATCACCAGGCATCTCGAAACCATTCATCTCGCGCAACAGTTTCATGGCCAGCCACAGGCGGCCATCTTCGTTGCGGTAGACGGCAGCCGTGCCAGGCAGGGCGTCGCGCAGCCAGCGTGTTCCAGGCTGGTCGGTCCAGGGGGGGTGCAAGCAGGGTGAGCACCGGGGTGCCGCGCTGATCGGGGCCATCGATGCGTCTTCCCTCGACATCACGGCTGTGACGGCATAGCCGCCCCGCACGTTGTATGACGAGATCGATGGGGGCCAGATCGGAGATCAGCACATCGAAATCGAGATCAAGCGACTGCTCCACCACCTGGGTGGCGACGAGAATCCGTCCCCGCCTTTGTTCCGGCTCCGATTCCTTGCCGAAGCGTTCCAGAACATTTTGCTCGATCCGCAGGCGGTCATGTAGTGTAAAGCGGGCATGGAACAGCTCGATGGGCCAGTCGGGATGCTTGGCACGCAGTTCCTCGAAACGGCGGCGGGCATCATCCACCGTATTGCAGATCCAGCAGGCGCAGCGGCCGTTTTCCACTGCCTGTTGCAGCACATCCTCGATTTCCGCTTCCTGTTCGGCAAATCTTGCCTCTACCCGGCGGGCAACCTCGGGGCGGGTGGCCATGGGTTGTTGGTGGTATTGCCCATCGATGAGCCAGGTGGCGAGCGGATAGCCATCGGTTCGGTCCTGGGAGGAGAAATCGAAGCCGCATCCCCTGGCGAAGGCCGAGGCCAGTCGCCGAGTCTGGTCGTGGGGCAGGGTGGCCGAGAGCAGGATGGCACTGCCGCCGGCTCTGGCATGGGCCTGCAGCAGTTTCTCCAGAAGTCGGTTCATGTAGGCATCGCAGGCGTGTACTTCGTCCACGATCAGTATCTTGCCCAGTAACCCCAGCAAGCGCAGCGACTGGTGGCGCGAGGCGAGGATGGCCAGCAGAGCCTGGTCGATGGTGCCTACGCCCACCTCGGCAAGCAGTGCCTTCTTGCGGTTGTCTGCCAGCCAGGCGTTGCAGCGGGGGCCTGCCGGCTGGGTGCCGTCACCATAGGCAGGCTCGTCGGTATCCAGGGGCAGGATGGACTCCCGGAAGGCCGTGACCAGGTCCGCCCGACCATGGGCCAACGCCAGTGGCGGTGGATCGTCGCCCTGAAACAGGCGGGCATAGACCGGGGGTTCGCCACTGCCCAGGCGCTGATACATGCCGTTGGCCGTGGCCATGGTAGGCAGGCCGAAATAGATACCGGTACCGTCATTGACTCGCAGCAGGCGCCAGGCCAGCATCAGGGCGGCTTCGGTCTTGCCTGCCCCGGTGACATCCTCGAGGATGAAGAGGGCAGGGCCGGAAGGGATCTCTACTGCCTGTGCCCAGTGCTGCAGGGGCGTGGGTTCCAGCCCGGCGGGCGATTCGGCGAAACAATCGGAGAGCGTGAGCCCCTGCGCAGCAGGCTGGATGATGAGGTCCGTGGCCTCGATGGCCTGTTTCGCCCGATCCAGCGCCTCCTGCCAGTAATCGACCAGGGCCACAGGATCGCTCCGGTAGGGGAAGAAGTGCCGATTGGAGCCGAGCCAGTCGGCCAATACCGCGAGGCCAGCGAGCCACCAGGAGGCAGTCGCCGCCAGAGTGGCTGGCGGCTGTGGAATCGTCCCGAGGCCACCTAGTTCAAGCAGTGCCTTGATGAAGGCAGCTGCGGCCTCAAAGTCCACATCATCGAAGGCATCTTCCAGAACCCGTTCGATTTCATCAGGTGGTTCGCCATGATGGCCGGTGACGGCACGCATCCAGGCATCTATTTCCGAATACGGCGAACTGCGGTGCCGTCGGCCCGTGGCGGGGAAGAATTGTGCCCGCAGCCGATGTCTCCAGAGCAGATAGCCCAGGGTGTCGTGGCGCACGATGTAGCCTTTATCGCTTTTCCGCCGTTGCAGCCGGAACAGCAGATCAGGGCGCAGGTTCTGAAAGCCGGTGGCGAATTTTCCCAGGTCGTGCAGGGCCAGATAGAAGAAAACGGCGTTCTCCAGCGCCTTGCCGGCAAGCCCGGTCAGCCGCTCCAGGCGTTGCCGCCACTGCGGAAGGGTGCGCAGCAGCATGACGCCACAGGCTGCCACATCCAGCGAATGGCAGGGCAACGGATGGAAATATCCCGCCTCGCCGGCTTTCCCCCAATAGTTGAAGAACGACTCCATTCTGATCTGGTTGATTATGCTTATCCATATCCTTAACAAGGATTCAGGCAGTATGAGGAATGGCAGGACGGGACGTCAACAGCCATTGGGCAAATGTCAATCAGGTCAGGGCGCGATCAGCCGGTGGCCGCGCGTGATCAGAACATAGAGCAGCACGCCGAGGCTGATCCCCCAGAACAGCAGATAGAGCCACATGGACTGGCGCGCCTTGCGTTTCTCCAGCCAGGTACGCGGTCGCACGCCGCGCCACAGGAAAACCAGCTTGGCCGAGAGGTTTACGCAGACGATGTTGACGGCCAGCAGCAGGGCGGCGTCGAGCGCCAGTGCGGTTGCCCCGGCACCCAGCAGGATGCCGCTTGCGGCGGTGGGCGGCAGCAGGGCCACGGCTACCATGACGCCGACCAGCACCGCAGGCAGCCCGCTGGTGAGAGAGAGCACGCCGGCGGCGCCGGAGGCCAGCGCCAGCACGATGCTGTCGATGCCCGCCCAGGTGCGCGAGAGGATTTCTTCGCTGGTGACGCTGGCCGGCCAGAGCAGGCCGATGGCGAAAGAGAGCGCGAATGCCAGCCCGATACCCGCGATGTTGGCCTTCATGGCGTCCCTGATGAGGTCGATGTCGCCCAGCGCCGTGCCCAGGGCCAGCGCCAGATTGGGGCCCAGCAGCGGTGCGATGACCATGGCGCCGATGACCACCGCCACGTTGTCTTCCAGCAGGCCGATGGCGGCCACGATGGTGGAGAGAAAGACGAGGGTCAGGAAGTTGCCGTCGACCCGGCTGCCGCGACCGAGCTGCGCATAGAGTTCCTCGCGGCTCAGACGGGCGGTCGGGGGCTTCTCCTCCGGCTTTGGGCGGGGTAGGGCGGCCTCGACCGGGATGATCAGGATGCGGGCGTCTTCGCTCCCTCCCAGCAGACTCTGGAGGGCGTCGATGATGGACTGGCGGCGGTCGTCGGGGACGAGCAGCCGGGCCGTCTTGCGTCCGTCCGGGTTCTCCGGCCCCCACCAGATCTCCACTTCCTGCTGTTCGGCCAGCCCCTGGATCGTGGCCTCGTGCGAGGCCTCGGCCACCACTTCGATGATTTTCATGCGCGCCCTTCGTCGTTCCGGCCCTTCTCATAACACAAATCCCCGTCGGCTGCAGGGTTCGGTTTCCCTTTTGCGCCGGCGGGGAGTATCCTGTGTGCGGTACGGACCGTCCATGGGAGCCAGGCTGCCGGGCCGGTCTGCCATTCATTCGTTCAAGATCGATACAGGAAGATACATGCAAGTTTCAGACAACAAGGTGGTTTCCTTCCACTACACCCTGACCGGCCCCGACGGTACCACGCTCGACAGCTCCGCTGGCGGCGAGCCCCTGACCTACCTGCACGGCGCATCCAACATCATCCCCGGCCTCGAGAAGGCGCTCGAGGGCAAGCAGGAAGGTGACAGGCTCAGTGTCACCGTCGAACCGGAAGAGGCCTACGGCCTGGCCGACGAGGCCCTGATCCAGGAAGTGCCGAGAGAGGCGTTCCAGGGCGTCGACGAGATCCAGCCCGGCATGCGTTTCCAGGCCGACTCCTCGCACGGCCCCATGATGGTCGTGGTCACCAAGGTGGAAGGGGACACCGTCACGGTCGACGGCAACCATCCCCTTGCCGGCATGACGCTGAACTTCGAGGTGGAGATCACCGAAGTGCGCGAGGCCACGCCCGAGGAGATCGAGCACGGTCATGCGCACGGTGCCGGCGGCCACTGATGTTTCGCCTGACATGATCAGGCGCTGACGAGGCAACCACGGGAACGCCGTATTCGGAGACGAATGCGGCGTTCTCCTTTTGCGGGAGAGAAACAAAACGGTATCGATGGACGACGGCAACGACAGGGTGTCGCCGCGCTTCGCCGCGCTCGCGCGGCTCCATGGCGCGGACGCGCCGGCACTGCTCGCGGAAATGCACGTCTGTGTCGTGGGCGTGGGCGGGGTCGGTTCCTGGGCGCTGGAGGCACTGGCGCGCACCGGCATCGGCGCATTGACCTTTATCGACGGCGACAGGATCTGCGAGACCAACGTCAACCGCCAGCTGCATGCGCTCACCGATACCATCGGTCGGCCCAAGGTGGAGGTCATGGCCGAGCGGGTGCTGGGCATCCATCCGGAATGCCGCATCCATCCGGTGCAAGACTATCTCACCGTCCGCAACCTCGATGCGCTGATCGGCCGGGGTTTCGATTACGTCATCGACGCCATCGACAGCATCAGCTTCAAGGCCGCACTGGTGCACTACTGCCGCCGCCGAAAGCTGCCCGTCGTCATGACCGGCGGCGCCGGCGGGCTGACCGACCCCACACGCATCGGCGTGGCCGACCTGACACGCACCTGGAACGATCCGCTGGCCGCCAAGGTGCGCGCCATGCTGCGCAGCCGGTACGGCTACAGCCGCAATCCGAAACGGCGCTTCGGCATCGAGTGCGTCTTCTCCACCGAGCAGCCGCGCTATCCCCGGCCCGACGGCACGGTAGGCCACGAGAAACCGGGCATCCACGGCGTTTCCCTCGACTGCCGCTTCGGCTATGGCTCGACGGCGCCCGTGACGGCCACCTTCGGCATGATCGCCGCCTCCCGGGCCATCAACCGCGGGCTGGAGCGGGCGAGGTGTCGGCGGCGTTCCGGTGGGGGATGAAAGGAAATCTGCCCGATCCCGACGTTACGCAACGCCGCGGCGGCGGGCCATGGCCTTGCCCAGGCGATGGAGGGATTCGGCATCGAGCAGCCGTTCCGCCGGGGCGAGGATGCCGGTCTCTTCCAGCGTGATGTGTTCGCGTAGCGCCTGGAGAAAGGCTTCGGCTCTTGTACCCAGCCCGGCGGGAAGCGGCGCCTCGAACAGGGCGCGCCTGATCGCCTGCCAGGCGGCCTCCAGTTCCGGATGCTGCCGGTTGAGCCGGCAGATGGTGTCCTTGAGACCGTCATCCTTCCGCAGCAGGGCGGGGAAGAGATCGCGTTCCTCGTCCTCGTGATGCAGGAGCGCGGATTCGTCGAAGTAGCGGCAGACGCGGTGGCGCAGGGATTGGAAGTCCGCATCCGCCGGATCCATGGTCGAGAGCCGGGTGAGCTGGCCGGCGTGCGCGAGCATCTTCATGTGACAGGCGCGCAGCAGTTCGAGCGGCTGGTCGAAGCCGGGCGCCGGCGTGGGGAAAGGCGATTCAGGCATCGCCACCCTGCTTCATCCAGTGGCTGATCTGTTCCAGGTCCTTTGGCGAGAGCGACCCCACGGCCTGCTTGAGGCGCAGTGTGCTCAGCAGGTAATCGTAGCGGGCGCGGGCCAGATCGCGTTCGGCCCGGTACTTTTCACGCTGGGCATTGAGCACGTCCACGATGGTGCGGGTGCCCACCTCGAACCCGGCCTGAGCCGCTTCCAGGGCGGTTTCCGTCGATTTCAGCGCCTGCTCCATGGCTCGCACCTGGGCGATGCCGCTGATCACGCCACGGTAGGCGTCACGCACGGCGCGTTCGGTGGCGAGCCGTTGCTGTTCCAGTTTCTCCTTCGCTTCGACGTGCCTGTGGGCGGCCTGACGGGTGGCGCTGACGATGCCGCCGCCGGCATAGATCGGCAAGGTGAGGCTCAGGCCGATGCTGCTGTCGTTGCGCTCCAGCGGAAAGACGCCGCCGAAGTTGGCATCCTGGTAGGTAAAGCTGGCCTGGGCGTCCAGGGTAGGGAAATGTCCCGCCCGCTGGCGCTCGACTTCGCGACGCGCGGCCTCCACGGCGGCGCGAAGCGCCTGGAGCTGCAGGTTGCCTTCCACGGCATGGTCGACCCAGGCCTTCATGTCCTTCGGTTCGGGCTCCCTGAGCGGCACGCTGGAGACCAGTGGCGCCAGGGCATCGTTCGCCGCCCTGGGGCCGGCCAGTTCCCGCAGGGCCTCGCGCGCGGAGTCGAGCCGGTTCTCGGCGGCGATCACCGCGCTGACGGCGAGATCGTACCGGGCCTGGGCCTCGCGCACGTCGGTGATGGCGGACAGCCCCACCTCGAAACGCTGCTTCGCCTGCTCCAGCTGCCGCTCGATCGCCTTCTTCTCGGCGCGGGCGAAGGTCAGGTTGTCCTGGGCGGCGAGGACGTCGAAGTAGCGGCTGGCCACGTCGATCATGAGCTTCTGTTCCGCCGCCGTGTATTCGGCCTCGGCCTGTTTCAGCCGGCTGTCGGCCTGTTTCAGCGCGATCCAGCGATCCCGGCGGAACAGGGGCTGGGAGAGCGAGATCGAATAGCTCTTGTTGGTGGAATAGGTCGTGGGCCCCGTGTTGCGCGGATCGTACTGAGTGCGCGTGACATTGGCAGAGAAGGCGGCATTCGGCAGCAGACCGGCGCGCGCCAGCGGTTTCGATTCGAAGGCCGCGTCGCGGGCAGCGGCGGCGGCGCGCAGCTCGGGGGCGTGTTCGCGGGCCGCCTGCCAGGTCTCGTAGAGATCGATGGCCCACAGCGGGGTGGCGGCGATGGCCAGAATGCCGGCCACTGCCCGGACCAGGATCCTGCGTTTCACGACCGGCTGCTTCCGCATGACGGGAACTCCTCAGTAGGTGGGCATGTCGGGGTCGACCTCGGCTGCCCAGGCGGCCACGCCGCCTTCGAGATTGATCAGGTTCCGGAAGCCGTGTTCACGCTCCAGGTACCGGCAGACCATCCGGCTGCGGATGCCGTGATGGCAGACGACCAGGATCTCGCGTTCCGGATCGAGTTCGGTGACACGCTGCGGCAGCTCGCGCATGGGGATGAGCATCGAGCCCTCGATCCGGCACCGCTCGAACTCCCAGGGTTCGCGCACGTCCAGCACCAGCGGCGGCCGGGAACCGGCGAGCAGCCTGGCTGCCTCGCTGGGCCGCAATTCTCTCATGTTCAGAGCGAGAAGTGTACGTGGCGCGGCGCGTTCACCAGGGGCGGGATGGCCGTCTCGAACTGGGGCTCGTCGAACCACTGGTCGGCCGACTCGCGGGTGACGAGGTGGGCCTCCATGACCGGCGGCGTGCCCACGATCACGAACAGGCGCCCGCCCTCGCGCAGCGCACGGTGGAATCCCTCGTGCATCTCGGGCAGCGAGCCGGTGACGGCGATCACGTCGAAGCGGTCCTGTTCGGGCCAGACGGCCGCGGCGTCCCGTTGCTCCAGCGTCACGTTGGTGATGCCGTGTTCCATCAGCTTGCGGTCGGCATCCTCGAGAAAGTCTTCATGAATATCCACGCTGAGCACGTGCCCGCCGAGCCGGGCCAGGCAGGCGGTGACATAGCCGCTGCCGGTGCCGATCTCCAGGATCTCGTCCTCGGGGCGGATCATCAGGCTCTGCAGCAGGCGGCCTTCCAGCTTGGGCGACATCATGACCTCGCCATGGCCGATGGGCAGGGTGATGTCGGAGAAGGCCAGCGAATTCCGGTAGCGCGGCGGCACGAAATCCTCCCGCGGCACGCTGGCGAGCACGGCCAGCACGCGCTCGTCGAGCACGTTCCAGGGCCGGATCTGCTGTTCGATCATGTTGAAGCGGGCGCGTTCGAAATCGAATTCGCGCTCGGCCTGGGCTGCCGTCATGGGCGCACTCCCGTGGATGTCGACGTTCCGGAAGGGTAAGGATTTTGGCGGGAACAGGCAAGGGAGAACAGCGCCCCGCAGCGGGCTATCCGGGATCCACTCCTTCGGTCATTCCGGACAGTGCGAAGCACTGATCCGGAATCCAGGAAAAGCGTTGGCCCCGTGGCAGAGATCAGCGGGGTTTCTGGATTCCGGGTCTCGCTACGCTCGCCCGGAATGACGAAAGAGAGAACAGCTCGCCCGGAATGACGAAAGGGAGAACAGCTCGCCTGGAATGAGCACTCTATCAGTCATTCCGGACGGTGCGCCGCACCGATCCGGAATCCAGGAAAAGAATAAACCACCGTGGCATGAACCAGCGTGGTTTCTGGATTCCGGCTCGCGCTCCCCTGGCTCAAGGCCGGGGTCGCCTGGCCGGAATGACGGTGGAGAAAACCACTTGCCTGGATTGGTTGGATGACAACGAAGACGTTCCCGGGAACACGAAATCAATCATCCCTCTTTGCGTTCTCTGCGCCTCTGCGCCCTCTGCGTCGTGGATCGGATATGCCGGAAAGAATCCGTTTTCAGTGTTTTCCGTGGCTGTCGATCACAGGATGGCAGCAGAAGCTACCCCGTCTCGGTCTCGAAGCTCTCCGCATCATGGCGCACCCGGTGCGCCATCGCATCGAGCTCGTCGGCGATTCGTTCGAGCCGATCCACGAGCACGGTGTCGATGGCAGACTCGATGAGCAGCGCCAGTTCGTCGTAACGCGCATCGGTGAGGGATTCGCCGGCCTCTTCCACCATCTCGCGAAAACGCAGCGCCACCTGCTGTGCATGCCGGTTCTTGTGCATTTTCAGTCTCCTGTCTTCACCAGACTGCGTGGTGGTTCGTTGAGGATACGTTCACCCTTCTCGTAGATCGTCTTCGCGGATCCCACGATCAGCGGGTCGGGCGGGCATGCCACCTTCGGATCCTTGTTGTAATAGTCGAGCGAGTTCAGCACGAACCGCATGGCGTTGATGCGTGCGCGCTTCTTGCAGTCGGACTTGATGACGGTCCAGGGGGCGTCGGCCGTGTCGGTGTAGAAGAACATGGCCTCCTTGGCTTCGGTGTATTCCTCCCACTTGTCAAGCGAGGCGAGGTCGATGGGGCTCAGCTTCCATTGCTTGAGCGGATCCTCGCGGCGTGCCTGGAAGCGGCGGAACTGCTCGTTGCGGCTGACCGAGAACCAGAGCTTGAACAGGGTGATGCCGCTTCGCACCAGCATGCGCTCCAGCTCGGGCGCCTGACGCATGAATTCGAGGTATTCGCTGGCCGTGCAGAATCCCATGACGCGTTCGACGCCAGCGCGGTTGTACCAGGAACGGTCGAACATCACGATCTCGCCACGGCTCGGCAGATGCTTGATATAACGCTGGAAATACCACTGGCCCTGCTCCTCCTCCGTGGGTTTCTCCAGCGCGACGACACGGGCGCCGCGGGGATTGAGGTGTTCCATCATGCGCTTGATGGTGCCGCCCTTGCCG
>JALVEM010000111.1 GCA_027030825.1 Thiohalobacter sp. | reverse complement strand
AGCCAGCATGCCATCCCGGCGCCGGTCGAGGACGGCCGCCGCCGCATCGAAGCGCTCGAGCGTGAACTCGAGATCCGCCGCAAGGAGGAAGCCGCTGGCTTCGGTGGCCGGGAACGCATCGAGGCCCTGGAGGCGGAACTGGCGCGCGAGCGCACCGAGCTCGAGGCGCTCGAGGCACGCTGGCAGCAGGAGAAATCCCTGGTCGACCGCATCCTCGAGCTGCGTGCCTCGCTCCGCGAGTCCACCGACGAATCCGAACGCACCTCCCTGCTCGAAGAACTGGAACAGGCCCAGACGGAACTGGAGCGGCTCCAGGGCGACTCGCCGCTCATCCTGCCTGCGGCCGACGATCAGGCCGTGGCCTCGGTGATCGCCGACTGGACCGGCATCCCTGTCGGTCGCATGGTCCGCGACGAGGTGCAGGCCGTTCTGAAACTCGCGGATACCCTCCGCCGGCGCGTGCTCGGCCAGGATCACGCCCTGGAGGCGATCGCCCGGCGAATCCAGACCGCGCGTGCGAAACTCGACAACCCGAACAAGCCGATCGGCGTCTTCCTGCTCGCCGGCCCTTCCGGCGTGGGCAAGACCGAAACGGCGCTGGCATTGGCCGAGGCCATGTACGGTGGCGAGGAGAATCTCATCACCATCAACATGAGCGAGTTCCAGGAGGCGCATACCGTGTCCACGCTCAAGGGCGCGCCCCCCGGCTACGTGGGTTATGGCGAGGGCGGCATCCTCACCGAGGCCGTTCGCCGGCGCCCCTACAGCGTGGTGCTGCTCGACGAGATCGAGAAGGCCCACCCGGACGTGCACGAGATCTTCTTCCAGGTCTTCGACAAGGGCTGGATGGAGGACGCCGAGGGGCGCTACATCGACTTCCGCAACACGGTCATCCTGCTGACCACCAACGCCGGCACCGACCGGGTGATGTCACTGTGCTCGGATCCGGACCTGTTGCCGGAGCCGGACGCCATCGCCAAGGCGCTGCGCGAACCGCTGCTCGAGGTCTTTCCGCCCGCCCTGCTCGGCCGGCTCGTGGTCATTCCCTACTATCCGTTGCACGACAATCTGCTCAAGGACATCGTGCGCCTGCAGCTCGGGCGGATCCAGCAGCGTATTCAAGAGAACCACGGCGTGGCGCTCGAATACGACGAGGATGTCGTCGATCTCATCGTCTCCCGCTGCCAGGAGATCGACAGCGGTGCACGCATGATCGACGGCATCCTCACCCATACCCTGCTGCCGGAGATCAGCCGCCGCTTCCTGGAGCGCATGCTCGAGGACAAGCCGCCGGTGCCGGTGCGGGTCGGCGTCGAGGATGGGGAGTTCAGATATCAGCTGGAAGAAACCGCCCAGGGTGCCTGATCAACCGTGGCCGAGACGACCTACCCACCGATTGTTAAACGTGTGAATATCACTGCCGTCGATGGTCGGCGGCGGTTCGAGTCCAGAATGGACTTCTCTCCACTGTCCGGGAATCCACCGCATGTGAAACACGAGTTGGTCGTTCGCGTGTTTCTGTCACCTTTTCGGGTCGAACATGTCGAGACGCCTGAACATGGCGAGCAGCCAAATTACAAAGATGGAATCATTCCCGGACATTTCAAGGAGCATGAGATTCACTATATCCTTGGCTTGCTCGAGGAATATCATAAAGATTCGAATAATAACAGGCTCCAGAAATGGCCCGACTCCAAATGGATCCAGTTCAGAAGCATCCTCAAGCTGAAGGTAGAACAGATATGGAATGTTCTCTGGGCGCGACCATCCGAAGGTATGGAGAATGTCTGGATGCGGTACCTGGCTGCCACCAAAGGATACAAAAGTAGCGTAGTTCCCTCGCTCAAGCTCGACCTGAATCTGAAACTTGTAAATCTGCCTTCCGAGGCAGACGTTCGAATACTATGCCTCAACACTACCACAAGATTCAGAAGCCGGATGAGCCTGTCATGGGTACAAGGTGGTAGTTTTGGAATTCTGGACTGGTACGACATTTATACATACGAATATGAAGGCAATATCATCAATTGTGACGCAGCACATGAATTTGGCCATTATCTGGGTTTTTCCCATGTCGCTGCGAACATCGAAGGCAATCCGTATCCGGCTATCGGGGCAAAACCTGGTGACACGGAAGAATACGGAATCACGGAACATCAAAGAGGCAATGTAATGGGCATGGGCACACGCGTCGAACCCTGGAACGCTGCACCCTGGCTAAGGCACATTCAACGGCACTTCAGCGGCCCTGAAAAACCAAAGTTTGTGGCTTACGTTCAGAACCACCACTGACACTTCTCATCATGATTCGGGCAAATAAAGCCCCAGGAGGCTGTCATGACCGAAAGAGCACTGGCCAGCATCGAAACAAATCTCGACAGGGAGATACGCCTGAAGGGCGCCGTGATACATGAGGAGCTGGGCAGGCAGTTCCATATCGATGCGACGATACAGGCCTCCTCTCCCATCGATCCCGACCAGTTGCTCGGACTGCCCGTGATCGTCCGACTGCATGGAGAGCAGGGTGAAAGGGTTTTCCACGGCTATTGCGTTCGGATCGAATTGCTCGCACCAGGCGTCGGGGGAATCGGATATCGCCTGACGATTCGCTCCATTCTCTGGTTTCTCACCCGAACGACCGATTCCAGGATCTTCCAGAACGATTCCGTCATCGACATCCTCAAGACCATCCTCGAAAAATACGACTTCGAGGATATCGAGCTCAAGCTCCAGAAGGAATACGAGCCGCTGCCCTATTGCGTGCAGTATCAGGAGACGGATCACGCCTTCTTCCACAGGCTGCTCGAGCGTCACGGAATCTACTACTACTTCGTTCATTCGGACAGCGGGCACAGGATCGTGCTTTGCGACGATCCTGCATCCCATGATTTCCTGGAGGGTAGAAAGGAAATCGAGTACTACAAGAATCCTTCCACGGCGACCCAGACCCCGCAGATCCTCGAATGGAACGGTGAATACAGCTACCGCACCAGCACCGTTGCCGTGGCCGACTACGATTTCAGGAAGCCCAGGACCCGGCTGCAGACCCGAGACAGCAGAGAAGACGATAATGCTCTCGCCGAGCATGAATTCTTCAGATACCCGGGAGGCTTCGAAGACGTGGAAAAGGGCGAGGACGTCGCCAGACGTCTGCTCGAGATCGAACAGGAAGACAGGGCCGTCTTCCATGCCAGGAGCAACGTGATGGAGCTCACGCCCGGTTTTCTGTTCGAACTGAAGGCCCAGGACCCCCTGCTGTCAAAGGCATTCGACGGGAGCTACCTCATCACGCAGATCACACACCATGTCGTGGTCGGTGACCCCGAATCAGGTGATGCTGCCGACGACAGCTACTATGAGAACAGCGTTCGCGTCATTCCCTCCGAGACGCCCTTCCGGCTCGACCTGAACACGCCTGCCCCCAGGATCACCGGACCGCAGACCGCCATCGTGGTCGGTCCCGAGGGCGAGGAGATCTACACGGACGAATACGGGAGAATCAAGGTGCAGTTCCACTGGGACCGTTACGGCAAGCGGGACGAAAACAGCTCCTGCTGGATCCGCGTGGCACAGATGTGGGCCGGCAAACGCTGGGGCGCTGTTCACCTGCCCCGTGTCGGACAGGAGGTGATCGTGGAATTTCTCGACGGCGATCCCGACCGCCCCATCGTCACCGGCCGTGTCTACAACGGCGAACAGATGCCGCCGTACGATCTCCCCTCGCAAAAGACCCGCAGCGGGATCAAGACCCACAGTGTCGAAGGATCGGCTTCCAATTACAACGAGATCCGGTTCGAGGACAAGAAGGGCAAGGAGGAAATCCATATTCACGCCGAACGTAACCTTCGTACGACGGTCGAGAACGACGAGATCAGTTATGTGGGTCATGATAGAAAATGCAAGGTCGATGGAATGGAATCCTGTGAGGTCGCCAAAGACAGGAATTTTACCGTTGGTGGCACCCAAACTTTCGTCATTTCAGAAGACAGTTTTCTCCAGGTATGTGGATCTTCGGAGATACAAATCTTCGATGAAAG
>JALVEM010000110.1 GCA_027030825.1 Thiohalobacter sp. | reverse complement strand
GGCCGCGTCGGCAGTCCCAAGCGGCGCGAGATCGGGCATGGCCGTCTGGCCAAGCGCGGTGTCGCTGCAGTGATGCCGAGCGAGGAGGAGTTTCCCTACAGCATCCGTGTGGTGTCCGAGATCACCGAGTCCAACGGCTCGAGTTCCATGGCCAGCGTCTGCGGCAGCAGCCTCTCCATGATGGACGCCGGGGTACCGCTCAAGGCCCCGGTAGCGGGTGTGGCCATGGGCCTCATCAAGGAGGGCGACCGGTTCGCCGTGCTCACCGACATCATGGGTGACGAGGACCATCTGGGCGACATGGACTTCAAGGTCGCCGGCACCTCCGAGGGCGTGACCGCCCTGCAGATGGACATCAAGATCGAGGGTATCACCCGCGAGATCATGGACATCGCGCTGAAGCAGGCCCATGAGGCCCGCATGCACATCCTCGGCGAGATGAACAAGGTCATCTCGGAGCCGCGCCCGGAGATGTCGCGCTTTGCGCCACGCTACATCACCATGAAGATCAATCCCGACAAGATCCGGGACGTGATCGGCAAGGGCGGCGCCACCATCCGTGCGCTGACCGAGGAGACCGGCACCAGCATCGACATCGACGACTCCGGGCTGGTCAGGATCGCCTCGGTCGATGCCGAGGCCGCCGAGGAAGCCCGGCGCAGGATCGAGCAGCTCACGGCCGACGTGGTGGTAGGCAACGTCTATGAAGGTCGCGTTTCCAAGCTGATGGATTTCGGCGCCTTCGTCACCATTCTGCCGGGCAAGGACGGGCTGGTTCACATCTCCCAGATCAGCGAAGAGCGTGTCCAGAACGTGAGCGACAAGCTCAAGGAAGGCGACATCGTCAAGGTCAAGGTGCTGGAAGTGGACAAGCAGGGGCGCATCCGGCTCAGCATGAAGGCCGTCAGCGACTGACGGCAAAAGGTTCGAACCGGCAAAAGGAACCTTCGGGTTCCTTTTTGCTTTCCGGTGCAGCGCAATGACATCGGCAGAGGTCATCCCGTCGGCCGTGCTGGCCTGTGTCCTGTTCCTCGTCTCATCGCTCCTCGTCAACCGTGCTGTGAGAGGCGAATGGCCGGGTCTGGAGCCCGGACGTGCGGTTGTTCATGCGGCACTGGTGTTTTCCCTGGCGGTCATGTTCGAAGTGCTGGTCAACTCGGCACATGAACGGCTGTTCGGAGAAAAATTGTGGGAATATCGCGTGCTTCCAGTGCATGGCGGCGACGTTTCCCTGCTTGCGCCGTTGGTGTGGTCCGCCTATGGACTGCATCTCTACTGGCTCAGGGATTCCCTGGTGCGGCGATTCGGAGCCGTCGGGCAATCCGGAACGCTGCAGGCACTGCTCGTCGGAATCGAAGCGCCGTTCATCTTCGAGGTCGTCGGTAACCTGCTGTTCATTCTGCTGCTGGGAAGTTTCTACGCATGGTACGTGCCTGGCGACTTCTGGCATCTGACGTCGTTCAGGGTCGTGCCCGTATACATGATCAGCGCCTGGATCGGTTTCCGGATGCTCGATTTCATCGAGTATCGAATGACCCGAATGTCGCGGCCGGGACAGTCCGTGCTGGTTGCCAGCTTTGTGATCACGGGACTGTTCGTGCTGTACGGGCCGGGCGCATGAAGAATGGGCCATCATCGGATGGCCCTTTTTTTGCGAAATTTCGGATTTGTTCAGGGAAGCAGACCGGCGATCTGCAGCAGGGGCGTCTGCCGCACCTCGAGATCGTTCATGACCTGATGGAGGCGTCGGCTCAGCGGATCCTTTCTCAGACCGATCCGGCGTTTTTCCCAGAGAACCTTGCCGGATCTGGCATCGAACACCTTGAGCAGCCCCCCGGCACAACCCACGGCCACACGCGAGCCGTCAGGCGAGATGTCCGTCAGGCAGCGCTTGCCCTCGGTCTTCGAATCCGTGATCTCGAGCTCGCGGCTCTTGCCCGTTCGGGTATCCAGCAGATAGACGCGATCGGATTTTCCATAGGAACGCGGCAGGCCATCCTCGCCGAACACGATCAGCGATCGCTTGGGCTTGACCAGGAGGAAGTAGCTCAGGTCGGGTGCGACCTTGACGGCGGAGGTGCGACCCTTGAGCGCAGGCGAGTCCTTCTCCCACTTGAGTTCCTTTTCTTCCCCTGTCTGCAGATCGAGAATGTAGCGAAGAGAGACGAGCTTGGTGGCGTCGCTGTTGAAGTACAGGGCGCTGAACTGACGGGGCAGCTGGAAGACGGCGTTGTCGTATTTCTCGATCACCCGCTCGTCCCCCGTTTCGAGGTCCAGCACGGCGAACCGGTCACGACCCACGAATCCGACCTTGCTGGCGTCGTTCGAGATACCCAGCGCATAGACGCCCGAGTCGATGTTCTCGATGGTGCGGATGACCTTCATGGTATCCAGATCGAGCACATGCAAGGTCGAGTCGTACTGCGCGATCGGTACGTCGCGATCGTTTTCGGACTTGCAGGTATTGATGACGACGGCGGCATAGCGGCCATTGTCCGAAGGCACGATCGGGCCGGCATACTCGTAGACGGAACCGTCCGACATGCAGGTACGCTGCTTTCCCTTGGGCGTGGGCACCGGGATGCGGCTCGCCCTGGTCCCGGAAAAATCGAGATAGCCGCCCACGAATTCGGGCAGTTCGATGTCGTCGCGTGAATGGATGTGACCCAGCGATGTGGGCAGCAGCACGATCTTGCCGTTCGGATAGCTGCCGTTGATGACGATGTCCTTGAAACTGTGGATGCCCCAGCGCCGCTTGCCGACACGGCCGTGATCCTCCCCGAAGATGGTCCGGATCTGGCGGGGATCCCCGAACGAGGTGATCAGGCGGCCGGTCTCCACCTCCCAGAGCTTGATGGCGCCCGTGTCCTTGCCGGTGGCATGGCGGAGCGGATTGGTGCTGCCGGTCACCAGATGACGCCCGTCCTGGGTGAACTGGACGGCGTAGATGTCGTCCGTGGCAGCCTCTACGCCAGCGATCGAGAGCGTGCCCGACGCAGCGAGGAAACCCAGCATCGTCATGAATTTGCGCATTGTGGTGGCTCCAGTGTTTTTGAAAAGCAACGAATATGTGGGTGAATTGTTGCCAGAGGGGTCAAAATGACGACGCCTCGTTCATCAGGCGTATCGGCGGAGCCACAAGAGACTTGAGAGTATGTTGACAGGCTGTCGAGGGCAGGGCCGGCGGCGGCACCCGCCGCCGGCGAGGTCGCGGGGGTCAGGCGCTGGTGTCGACCCGGTTCTTCACCAGGTCATCGACCACGTGGGGGTCGGCGAGGGTGCTGGTGTCGCCCAGGTGCTCGAGATCGTTCTCGGCGATCTTGCGGAGAATCCGGCGCATGATCTTTCCGGAGCGGGTCTTGGGCAGGGCAGGCGCCCACTGGATGACATCCGGCTTGGCGATGGGGCCGATTTCCCTGCGGACCAGCTCGATCAGCTCCTGACGCAGCGCGTCGGACGGTGCCACGCCCTTGACCAGGGTGACGTAGGCATAGATGCCCTGTCCCTTGACGGGGTGGGGATAGCCGACCACGGCGGCCTCGGCCACGGCGTCGTGCAGCACCAGTGCGCTTTCGATCTCGGCGGTGCCCAGGCGGTGTCCGGAGACGTTGAGCACGTCGTCCACACGTCCGGTGATCCAGTAATAGCCATCCTCGTCCCTGCGGGCGCCGTCTCCCGTGAAATAGTAACCGGGATAGGTGCTGAAATAGGTCTGTCTGAAGCGCTCGTGATCGCCGTAGACGGTCCTCATCTGTCCGGGCCAGGAGCGCTTGATGACCAGGTTGCCCTGGCAGGCGCCTTCGAGCTCGTTGCCTTTCTCGTCGACGATGGCCGGCTCCACACCGAAGAAGGGCAGGGTGGCCGAACCGGGCTTGAGTTTCGTTGCGCCGGGCAGGGGGGTGATCATGTGGCCGCCGGTCTCCGTCTGCCACCAGGTATCGACGATGGGACAGCGGCATTCGCCGACCACCTCGTGATACCACAGCCAGGCCTCCGGATTGATGGGCTCGCCTACCGTGCCGAGCAGCCGCAGGCTCTTGCGGGAGGTGCGCCGGACCGGTTC
>JALVEM010000109.1 GCA_027030825.1 Thiohalobacter sp. | reverse complement strand
CTGCACCTTCGAGACGATGCCCACGACTTCCTGCTTGATGCGCTCGAGCATGGCCTGGAACATCTCGAAGGCCTCGCGCTTGTATTCCTGCTTGGGATTCTTCTGGGCGTAGCCGCGCAGATGAATACCCTGGCGCAGGTAGTCCATGGCGGCCAGGTGTTCCTTCCAGGCCTGATCCAGGACCTGCAGCAGGACCGATTTCTCGAAATGGCGCAGCACCGGCGCACCGACCTTGGCCTCCTTCTCGCGATAGGCCGACTCCAGCGCCTCGATGATCCGTTCGCGCAGGGTCTCTTCGTGCAGTTCCTCGTCTTCCTCGAGCCACCGGGCGATGGGCAGCTTCAGACCGAACTCTTCCTCGATGGCCTTCTCCAGCCCAGGCACGTCCCACATCTCGTCCAGGCTGCCGGGCGGTATGTAGGTATCGATGACCGCGTTGACCACGTCCCGACGCATCTGCTCGATGATGTCCGAGACGTCGTCGGTGGCCATGATTTCGTTGCGCTGCTGGTAGATGACGCGCCGCTGGTCGTTGGCGACGTCGTCGTACTCCAGCAGCTGCTTGCGGATGTTGAAGTTGTGCGCCTCTACCTTGCGCTGGGCGTTCTCGATGGCCTTGGTCACCCAGGGATGCTCGATGGCCTCGCCTTCCTGCATGCCCAGCTTCTTCATCATCCCCGCCACCCGGTCGGAGGCGAAGATGCGCATGAGGTTGTCTTCCAGCGACAGATAGAAACGGCTCGACCCCGGGTCGCCCTGGCGACCGGCACGGCCGCGCAGCTGGTTGTCGACCCGCCGCGACTCGTGTCGTTCGGTGCCGATGATGTGCAGGCCGCCGGCTTCGATCACCTGGCGGTGGCGTTCCTCCCACTCGCGCCGCACACGCTCCTTCTCCTCTTCGCTCGCGTCCTCGCCGAGGGCGGCGAGTTCCGCCTGCAGGTTGCCGCCGAGCACGATGTCGGTGCCGCGGCCGGCCATGTTGGTGGCGATGGTCACGGCGCCCGGCCGGCCGGCCTGCGCCACGATCTCGGCCTCGCGCTCGTGATGCTTGGCGTTGAGCACCTCGTGCGGAATTCCGGCCTTTTTCAGCAGGTTCGAGAGGTACTCGGAGGTCTCGACCGAGGTAGTGCCGACCAGCACCGGCTGTCCGCGCCGGTGACAGTCCTTGATGTCCTCGATGACCGCGTCGAACTTCTCTTTCTGGGTGAGGTAGACCAGATCGCCCCGGTCGTCACGGATCATGGGCCGGTGCGTGGGGATGACCACCACTTCCAGCCCGTAGATCTGCTGGAATTCGTAGGCCTCTGTGTCTGCGGTACCGGTCATGCCGGCGAGCTTGTCGTAGAGGCGGAAGTAGTTCTGGAAGGTGATGGAAGCGTAGGTCTGGCTCTCCTGCTGGATGGGCACGCCCTCCTTCGCCTCGATGGCCTGATGCAGGCCTTCCGACCAGCGCCGACCCGGCATGGTACGGCCGGTGAACTCGTCGACGATGACGATCTCGTTGTTCTGCACGATGTAGTCCACGTCGCGGTGGAAGAGCGCATGGGCCCGCAGCGCGGCGTTCACATGGTGCATGAGCGCCAGGTTGGCGGCATCGTACAGGCTCTCGCCCTCGCCCAGCAGCCCGGCCTCCACCAGCAGCCGCTCGATGTGCTCGTGGCCCTCTTCGGTCAGGAACACCTGCTTGTTCTTTTCGTCGATGGTGTAGTCGCCGGGCGCGTCCTCGCTCTCCGCCTGCCTGAGCTTCGGGATCAGCGCGTTGATCTTCACATAGAGATCGGTGCTCTCGCCGGTCGGCCCGGAGATGATGAGCGGCGTGCGCGCCTCGTCGATGAGAATGGAATCGACTTCGTCGACGATGGCGTAGTGCAGCTCGCGCTGCATCTTCTCCTCCAGGCTGAAGGCCATGTTGTCGCGCAGATAGTCGAAACCGAACTCGTTGTTGGTGCCGTAGGTGATGTCGGCGGCATAGGCGGCCTTCTTCTCCTCGGGCGACTGGCCCGAGACGATCACCCCGGTGGTCAGTCCGAGAAACCCGTAGAGCCTGCCCATCCATTCGGCATCGCGCCGGGCCAGGTAGTCGTTGACGGTGACGACGTGGACGCCCTTGCCCGGCAGGGCATTGAGATAGGCGGCCAGCGTCGCCACCAGCGTCTTGCCCTCGCCGGTGCGCATCTCCGCGATCTTCCCCTGATGGAGCACCATGCCGCCGATGAGCTGGACGTCGAAATGGCGCATCTCGAGCACGCGGCGCCCGGTCTCGCGCACCACCGCGAAGGCCTCCACCAGCAGGTCGTCGAGAGTCTGGCCGTCGGCCAGTCGCTTTCGGAATTCGTCCGTCTTCGCCCGCAGTTCGGCGTCGGTGAGCTTCTGGATTTCCGGTTCGAGGTCGTTGATGCGACGGACCTCTTTCATCATGCGCTTGATCAGCCGCTCGTTGCGGCTGCCGAAGACCTTCTTGAGCAGGTTGGTTACCATGGGGATTTCTGTGATCGAATGACGACAGGGCAAGTGGAAACGGAAGCGGAAATGATACCGCAACCGTCAGGGACTTGCGTGAAATTTTGAACGTCGCCGGTCAGCGGCGGGCGAGGAAGCGGGCGGGATTGACGGTCTTGCCGTGCCGGAGCACCTCGAAGTGCACGTGCGGCCCCGTCGAGCGGCCCGTGGAGCCCATCCGGGCGATCGGCTGCCCCTTCTCGACCCGGTCTCCCTTGCGGACCAGGATCGCGCTGTTGTGACCGTAGCGGGTCACATAGCCGTTGCCGTGGTTGATCTCCACCAGCTTGCCGTACCCGGACCGCTCGCCGGCCCAGGTCACCACGCCGGCGGCCACCGCCACGATCTCGCTGCCCTGCCTGCCGGCGATGTCGACGCCGTGATGCCAGGCCTTGCGCCCGGTGAAGGGATCGGTCCGCCTGCCGTAACGCGACGAGATCCAGCCATGCCGGACAGGCCTGCCGGAAAGGCGCACCGCGCGCTTGAGCTCCCGCTCGGATAGCACCGACTCCAGCACCCGGAACTGCCGTTCGTAGCTCTCCAGACGGGCATCGATCCTGTCGAGTTCCGCAAGCAGGTCGCGGGGCTCGGTCACGGCGACACCGGCCTCCTCCGGACCGCCCTGTCCGGGCGGACTGTCGAAGTCGAATTCGTCCTTGTCGAGTCGGGCCACCTCGACCAGCCGCTCTCCCAGACCTTCCAGACGCAGCACCTCGCCCTGCAGGCGGCCCAGACGCAGCGCGAGCGCATCCATGTCGGCCTGCAGGCGCAGCTTCTCCTCCCGGACGCGCTCCCGCTCGCGTGCGAGTGCCTCGCGAATCTCGGCGGCGGCGATCACCGGCCGTCCTTCGGCCTGCTCCAGACCCAGGCGATAGCCGGCATAGCCGGTCAGGCCAAGGAAGGTGAACAGCACCAGCAGGATGGGGACATAGACACGCGGACGGGAGAGATTCAGACTCCCGGGTCGACCGTGAAGGGTTGTGAAGAGTAGGATGTTCATCGACCGCCGCTGACTGTCCGTTTTCGTTCGCGATACCGCCCACTGCAATATCGGTGCCCTGTAAGCCATGTCGACCCCCTCTGGTTATTCTGTAGGTCGTTTTTTTGATCAAGTCCGCAATTCTACACTGAAATCCGTCCTGACGCAGGCCAGGGCCCTGTCCCGCCTGGAACAGCAGGTGATCCGGCACCTGCCGACACCGCTCGCCGGTCATGTCCGCGTCGCCGGAATCGAAGGCAACCGACTGATTCTTCTGGTGGATTCTCAGGAATGGGTGCTGCAGGCGCGCATGAGCGCCGCGCTGCTGCGCACAGCGCTCTCCCGCGACGGGTTCCCGAAGATTTCCGATGTGGTGGTACGGGTCTCGCCCGGGCTCGCCCGTGCCGGCCTCGGCACCTCGCCACGTCGCCGGGCGCGGCCGATCAGCGAGGCCAGCGCCGAGGTTCTAGCGGCCGCCGCCCGGGATGCCGACGACCCCCGGCTGGCCGATGCCTTCATGCGGCTGGCGGCGAAGGTGCGCGGAAGCGACTGAAACCCCCGGCAACCCGCGAGTCGGACAAGAGGCGAG
>JALVEM010000108.1 GCA_027030825.1 Thiohalobacter sp. | reverse complement strand
GCATGAAGGCATGCCAGAGCCCGCGGACCTGGGCGGCGAGAAAGTGCCGCAGATATCCGGTGAAGGCCTCATCGAAACGTTGCAGACCTCGTGCCGTGTCGGTATCGGTCGCGGCCGCCATGAGACGGCCGAGCCAGGGATGGCAGCGCAGGGCGCCCTGACCGAAGATGATGAGGCTGCGGGTGAGGATGTTGGCGCCCTCGACCGTGATGCTGATCGGAATGGCCTGGTAGGCGCGGGCCAGATAGTTGCGTGGTCCCAGACAGATGGCGCGCCCGCCGTGCACGTCCATGGCGTCGTTGAGCAGGATGCGCATGCGCTCGGTGAGATGATACTTGACGATGGCCGAGACCACGGTGGGATGGATGCCTCCGTCGAGCGCGGTGAGCATCAGCCGGCGTGCCGCATCCATGGTCCAGGTGTGCCCGGCAATGCGGGCCAGGGCCTCGCGCACACCCTCGAATCGTCCGATCGGCTGATGGAACTGGCGGCGCACGGCGGCATAGGCGCCCGTGGCATGAGCGGCCACCTTGCCGGCGCCGACGGCGAGCGAGGGCAGGGAAATGCCGCGGCCGTCCGACAGGCATTCCATCAGCATGCGCCAGCCTCGGCCCACGCCCTCGCGTTCACCGATCACCTGCGAGAGCGGGATGAAGACGTCGCGGCCACGATTCGGGCCATTCATGAAGGGAATGTTCAGCGGGAAGTGGCGTTCACCGATCTCGATGCCCGGCAGGTTCGTGGGAATGAGCGCCAGGGTGATGCCCAGGTCTTCCTTCTCGCCCAGCAGATGGTCCGGATCCCGGAGGCGGAAGGCCAGCCCCAGCAGCGTGGCCACCGGCCCCAGGGTGATGTAGCGTTTCTCCCAGTTCAGCCGGATCCCGAGACAGGGCCTGCCTTCCCAGTGTCCGTGACAGACCACGCCGGTATCCGGCAGGCTGGCGGCGTCCGAGCCGGCTTCCGGCCCGGTCAGTGCGAAGCAGGGAATCTCCTCGCCGCGTGCAAGACGGGGGAGATAGTGACGCTTCTGTGCCTCGGTGCCATAGCGCAGCAGCAGCTTGGCGGGGCCGAGCGAATTGGGAACCATCACGGTCACGGCTGCGGTCAGGCTGCGGGTGGCGATCTTCATGACCACTTCGGAATGGGCGCGGGCGCTGAATCCCAGGCCACCGTATTCCCGGGGAATGATCATCCCGAAGAAGCCCTCCCGCTTGAGAAAGGCCCAGACGGTCTCCGGCAGATCGTGCCGCTGGTGAGTGATCTCCCAGTCGTTCAGCATGCGGCACAGTGTTTCGACCGGACCGTCCAGAAAGGCCCGTTCACGTTCGTCGAGTTCGGCCGCCGGCAGGGCGAAGAGCCGGTCCCAGTCCGGGTTGCCGCGAAACAGTTCGGCTTCCCACCAGACGTCGCCGGCATCGAGCGCCTCGCGTTCGGTGGGCGAGATCGGCGGCAGCGTTCGGTGGAAACCGCGGAAGAGGGGGCGGGTGAGCAGGGCCTGGCGGAGGCCGGGGACGGAGAACAGAAAGGCCACAGAAGAGACGATCAGCAACACGCCGGTGACCGGCGGTGGTGCGCCACTGGCCAGACCCAGTCCTCCCAGCAGGCCGAAGGCGGCTCCCCATTCCACACCGCGCGCCTCGCGCACGGCGAGCAGGGCCGCCGCCACCAGAATCAGAATCAGCCAGAGCAGGGCAGGCATGTCAGTGCTCCTCGATGTTCGCAGCGGCCTCTGCGGTCGCCGGTATGGCAGCGGTCACTGCGGCCTTGTCGGGAATGAAACAGTCACCGTGCGAATTGCACACCAGCCCGTTGTCGTCCCAGGGCAGGCTGCGATAGAGCGCCCGGTCCTCGATGCCGATGTAGGGATACTTGATGATCTCGAAGTAGGGCGAATAGTCGAAGTCGCGTGGCGTGATCAGCCGGGCGTTGCGTTTGTAGAGCCGCAGCTCGCCGTTCTCCATGCGCTGGACGACCGGCAGTACCGGAAAGTGCACCTGGTTGAAAGCCTCGGCGATCATGGAGGAACAGACGGTCCGGGTCGGCGCGCCGGCATTGTGCTCGAACAGGCTGGAACGCCAGCGGCGCGGCAGGATGCCGTAGGGAAACAGGAAACGCGCGAGATCCAGAAGCTGCCGTACATCGTATTCGCAGCCCAGATGGCTGATGGCGTGAGCGATGACGAGTTGCGCATCCTCGCGCGAGATGCCGGAAGGACGGCAGATCCTGAGATGGTCGCGGGAATACTTGTCCAGCTTGGACACGATGGTGCCCTGGCCGAGCAGGGCCTCGATGACGAGCTGGTCGTTGGGGTTGCCTTCGTAGAAGGCCTCGATACGGGCGCGGACCTTGGGATCGTCGATGTCCGCCAGACGGCCGATGTAGAGGGCGGAATGGGTCCAGGCGCTCTGGGTGATGTTCTTGATGACCTCGCTGACGCGGGAACGGCCCTCGACGAGCAGCACGTCGGCCGGGCGGATTTCGTAACGGAGGCGTTCGAAGTCGCACAGCGGCGTGCGGTCGTGCGGCGGCTCGGCGGTCAGCCACTGGCTGATCTTTCTGCCGATCCAGCCCTGTATCTGGCGCAGCATAACTCACCTCCGGTCGTTGCCTTGCGCGAGTCTCCGACGCCGTCGTCCTCTCCTCGTTTCCTTTCCGTCTTGCGGTCTCTCCTGATCTGTTTGATGCCTTTTCGGTATCCCGGGTTCCTCGATTTCCTTTCCAGTGGGCAGGTTTTGGGGTGCATTGCCCCTGTTTACCATGGCGGCAGCCCGCCTCGCTTCTTTAACAGGTTGTCAGTGGCTATACATCAAGCGTAGACGGGTTTTCGAATTTTTGAAGCACGCGGATCACGGCATCGAGATCCGCGGTGCGTGTATGGAAGTGAGGCGAGAGGCGTATCAGGCCTCCGCGCAGGGCACAGAGTACACCGGCCTTGGACAGAGCCTGGTGCAATCTGGACGTCGGGATCGTCTCATGGCGAAGGGAGAGAATGCCCAGATGACGCCCATCCGCGAGCGGCGTGACGATTTCGAACCCGTCCAGTCGCTCGATCCATTCTGCGAGATAGTGGGTTCTTTCCAGTACGGCTTCGCGCACCTTTTCGATGCCCGCTTCCTCGAGAACGGAAAGGCTGGCATCGAGGGCGTGAATCCCCAGCATGTTCGGACTGCCGCATTCGAACCGCCGGGCATCGCCGGCCGGTGCCCACTCGGCCCGGTCGAAATCGCCAGGGTGGCGGGTCATGTGCCAGCCGTATTCGGTCAAACGGAGGGCGGGAATCAGTTCCCGCCGGCAGTAGAAGAGGGCGACGCCCTCGGGGCCGAGCATCCATTTGTGTCCGTCCGCGACCACGAAATCCGCACGGACCTCCCTGACATCGATCGTCTCGGCGCCAAGCGCCTGGATGGCGTCGATGCAGAACAGCACTTGCCGGCGCTCGCATTCGCGTCCGATCCGCTTCAGGTCCAGGCGCAAGCCGGTGGCATACTGAACCGCGCTCACGGACACCAGACGGGTCCTGTCGTCGATGGCTGCGCAGATGGCCGTTTCGGGGTCGGAGCCCCCGAGTGACGCCGCTCGCGTCTCGACACCCCGTTCCGCCAGGGCCTCCCATACGATGCGATTGGAAGGGAATTCCTGATCGGTGATGACGACATTGTCGCCCGCTCGCCAGTCGAGTCCCTGCGCGATGAAGGAGAGCCCTTCGGACGTGTTCTTGAGCAGCGCGATCTCGTCGGTCCCGCGCGCATGGATCAGGCGTTGCAGGCGAGCGCGCAGCCGCTGCTCGGTCTCGAGCCAGCGGTCGTATTCGAGCGACCCGATCCGGCCATTCTCCATGGCGAATCGGGTCACGGTCTCGACCGTCCGTATCGGCCAGGGGGCCACGGCCGCGTGATTGAGATGATGCAAGGCGGGGTCGAGCTGAAAGAAATGATCGAAGGCTTGCATGGTTTTCCATAGAATAGTGACGGATGGGCTCGGGACACGATCATACGCATGCACACGAGGGCGGCAATGCGAATGCGCTCGGCCTTGCGCTGCTGCTGACCGGCGGCTTCATGATCGTGG
>JALVEM010000107.1 GCA_027030825.1 Thiohalobacter sp. | reverse complement strand
GATGGGATCGACCCCGGGGAACTTGATGAACGGGAAGACGGCTTCCTTGACCGAGAAATAGGACGGCACGCGTTCTTCCGTCACCCCCTGTTCGGTCAGGCTGCGGCCGACCATGCAGCGGGCGGCGATCTTCGCCAGCGGCCGGCCCGTGGCCTTGGACACATAGGGCACGGTGCGCGAGGCGCGTGGATTGACCTCGAGCACGTAGATCTCGTCGTCCTTGATGGCGAACTGGGTGTTCATCAGCCCGACCACGTTCAGGGCCCGGGCCATGGCGCGCACCTGTTCGCGCAGCCGGCCCTGGATCTCCGCCCCGAGGGTGTAGGGCGGCAGCGAGCAGGCGGAATCGCCCGAGTGCACGCCGGCCTGCTCGATGTGTTCCATGATGCCGCCGATCAGCACTCGCTCCCCGTCGCAGACGGCGTCCACGTCCACTTCCACGGCATCGTCCAGGAAACGGTCCAGCAGCACGGGGGACTCGTTGGAGACCTGCACCGCCTCGTGCATGTAGCGGCGCAGCTCGTCCTCGTTGTAGACGATCTCCATGGCGCGCCCGCCCAGCACGTAGGAAGGCCGCACCACCAGGGGATAGCCGAGCTCGGCGGCCTTTTCCAGGGCCTCGTCGGTGCTGCGGGCGGTGGCGTTCGGCGGCTGACGCAGCCCCAGGCGCTCGATGAGCTGCTGGAAGCGCTCGCGGTCCTCGGCCAGATCGATCGAGTCCGGGGAGGTGCCGATGATGGGCGCACCGGCCGCCTCGAGGTCGCGCGCCAGCTTCAGCGGCGTCTGGCCGCCGTACTGGACGATCACCCCCTCGGGCCGTTCGAGGTGGATGATCTCGAGCACGTCCTCGAGCGTCAGGGGCTCGAAATAGAGGCGATCCGAGGTGTCGTAGTCGGTCGAGACCGTCTCCGGATTGCAGTTGACCATGAGGGTCTCGAAGCCGTCCTCGCGGCAGGCCTGGGCGGCGTGCACGCAACAGTAGTCGAACTCGATACCCTGGCCGATGCGGTTCGGTCCGCCGCCCAGCACCATGATCTTGCGCCGGTCCGTGGGCGCGGCCTCGCACTCCTCCTCGTAGGTGGAATAGAGGTAGGCGGTGGCCGTGGCGAACTCGGCCGCGCAGGTGTCCACCCGCTTGTAGACCGGGCGCACGCCGAGGGCGTGGCGCCGCGCACGCACCCGGTGCTCGTCGGTGCCGAGCAGTTTCGCCAGGCGCCGGTCCGAGAAGCCCCGGCGCTTGAGCGCATGCAGCTCGTCACGGTCGAGATCCTCGAGTCCACGGCCGGCGAGCGACTGCTCGAGGCGCACCAGCTCCTCGATCTGGGCCAGGAACCAGGGGTCGATGGCCGAGAACTCGTGCACCTCGTCGAGCGTCATGCCGTAGCGGAAGGCATCGGCCACGTACAGGATCCGTTCCGGGCCGGGCTGGCGCAGCTCCGCGCGCAGCCGCTCCTTGGCGTCCTCGGCCTCGGGATCCACCCGCTCGTCGAAGCCGTCCACGCCGGTCTCCAGTCCGCGCAGCGCCTTCTGCACCGATTCCTGGAAGGTGCGGCCGATGGCCATCACCTCGCCGACCGATTTCATCTGGGTGGTCAGGTGCGGATCGGCCTGCGGGAACTTCTCGAAGGTGAAACGGGGGATCTTGGTGACCACGTAGTCGATGGTCGGCTCGAAGGAGGCCGGGGTGGCCCCGCCGGTGATCTCGTTGCGCAGCTCGTCGAGGGTGTAACCGACCGCCAGCTTGGCCGCCACCTTGGCGATCGGAAAGCCGGTGGCCTTGGAGGCCAGCGCCGATGACCGGGACACGCGCGGGTTCATCTCGATGATGATCATGCGCCCGGTCTCGGGATGGATGGCGAACTGGACGTTGGAACCCCCGGTGTCCACCCCGATCTCGCGCAGCACGGCGATGGAGGCATCACGCATGCGCTGGTATTCCTTGTCGGTCAGCGTCAGCGCCGGCGCCACGGTGATGGAATCCCCGGTGTGCACGCCCATGGGGTCGAAGTTCTCGATGGAACAGACGATGATGCAGTTGTCGTTGCGATCCCGTACCACCTCCATCTCGTATTCCTTCCAGCCGAGCGCCGACTCCTCGATCAGCAGCTCGCTGGTGGGCGAGAGATCCAGGCCCCGCTCGCAGATCTCGACGAATTCCTCGCGGTTGTAGGCGATGCCGCCGCCGGTGCCGCCCAGCGTGAAGGAGGGCCGGATGATGACCGGGAAGCCCAGTGGCGCCTGCACCTGCATGGCCTCCTCCATGCTGTGGGCGATGGCCGAGCGCGGCATGTCGAGGCCGATCTTCTGCATGGCCTGGCGGAAGCGGTCGCGATCCTCGGCCTTGTCGATGGCCTCGCGCGAGGCGCCGATCATCTCCACCCCGAACTCTTCGAGCACGCCCTCGCGGGCCAGGTCCAGTGCACAGTTCAAGGCCGTCTGTCCGCCCATGGTCGGCAGCAGCGCATCCGGTCGTTCCTTCTCGATCACCCGCGCCACCGTCCGCCAGTCGACCGGCTCGATGTAGATGGCATCCGCCATCTCGGGGTCGGTCATGATGGTGGCCGGATTGGAATTGACCAGGATGACGCGGTAGCCCTCCTCGCGCAGCGCCTTGCAGGCCTGGGCGCCGGAATAGTCGAACTCGCAGGCCTGGCCGATGACGATCGGCCCCGCGCCCAGGATCAGGATGCTCTCGATGTCGGTTCGCTTGGGCATGTCGTTACAGCCGGTGAGGAGTGAGGAGTGAGGAGTGAGGCGTGAGGCACAGAACATCAATAGCCACGGAAGCACACGGAAAAACACGGAATGTTGCCGGCGCACGCGCCTCGTGCAGCGCCATGAATATCATGTTTCCTTCCGTGTGATTCCGTGTGGCTCCATGGCCAGGAAGGTTTTTGCGCCTCACGTCTCACCCCTCACTCTTCATGAGATCGATGAAACGGTCGAACAGCGGCGCCACGTCGTGCGGGCCGGGGCTGGCCTCGGGATGTCCCTGGAAGCCGAAAGCCGGGCGATCGGTGCGCATGACACCCTGCAGGGTACCGTCGAACAGGGACCGATGCGTGGGCTTCAGATTCCCGGGCAGGGTCGCCTCGTCGACGGCGAAGCCATGATTCTGGCTGGTGATGAGCACCGCGCCGGTGGCCAGATCCTGCACCGGGTGATTGGCGCCGTGATGGCCGAACTTCATCTTCACCGTCCGCGCGCCCGAGGCCAGCGACAGCAGCTGATGCCCGAGGCAGATCCCGAACAGGGGCACCTCCTTCTCGAGCAGTTTCCGGATGGCGGCGATGGCGTAATCGCAGGGTTCCGGATCGCCGGGGCCGTTGGAGAGAAAGACACCGTCGGGCTGCAGGGCGAGCACCTCCTCGGCCGGGGTCTGTGCCGGCACCACGGTGACCCGGCAGCCGCGGTCGACCAGCATGCGCAGGATGTTGCGCTTGACGCCGAAGTCGTAGGCCACCACGTGCCGGTCGGCCTGTTCCGCAACGGTGTGGGTGCCGGTCTCGAAGGACCAGGTGCCCTCGATCCACTCGTAGGGTGTCTGCGTACTGACCTCGCGGGCCAGATCCATTCCCGCCAGCCCCGGAAACTCGCGCGCCCTCGCCACGGCAACTTCGGGATCGATGTCCTCACCGGCCACCAGACAGCCGGCCTGGGCCCCCTTCTCGCGCAGGATGCGGGTCAGCCTGCGGGTGTCGATGTCGGCAATCGCCACCACGCCCCGTGCCTTGAGGTAGTCGGGCAGTGACGCCGTGGCGCGCCAGTTGGAGTGCCGCGGCGGCACATCCCGAACGATGAGCCCCTCGCAATGGATGCGGTCGGCCTCCTCGTCGTCCGGGTTGGCGCCCACATTCCCGATGTGCGGGCAGGTGAGTGTGACCAGCTGGCGAGCGTAGGACGGGTCCGTGAGAATCTCCTGATAGCCGGTCATGGCGGTGTTGAACACCACCTCACCGGTACGCAGGCCAGCCGAACCGATCGACCGGCCCCAGAACAGGGTGCCGTCTTCCAGGGCCAGCAGGGCCGTGTTGTTCAAGAGAACCTCCGAGAGGAAAGTCGCGTCTTCGCCGGGAC
>JALVEM010000106.1 GCA_027030825.1 Thiohalobacter sp. | reverse complement strand
GGTACAGGTAGTAGCCGTCGGCGATGGTCCAGCGGGCCACCAGATGATCGGGGGCGGCCTCGATCCCCTCGAAGCGGAACGCGGCGTCGGGATCGAGGAATTCGTCCAGTCCCTGATCCAGCCCCAATGAGTCGGCCAGACCCTCCTGGGTCGCCGGCCGGGTCTCGGATTCGGGGGGAGAGGCTTCCGCGGCCTCTGCCCGTGCCGGCAGCACGAGCTCCAGCAGTCGGCGTTCCGGCGGATAGCAGATGCTGCCCTCCTTGCAGCCCTGGGCGACCACCGCGAGCCGGAGGCTGCGGGTGTCCGTCCGGCGCTCCAGCGGCAGCGCCACTGTCACCGAATGCTTGTAGACCTCGATGTCGCCGAAGATCGGATCCTGTTTCCGCATCCCCTCGGGGAACTCCGGCTCACCCGTGTCGATGCCGGGCGTCTCGGAGTGAAACCTGAAACGGTTCCGATAGAGATAGTAACCGTCGGCAATCGCCCATTGCAGCCGAATCCGGTCGGGACCGGCGACCTCGGCCTGGAGGCGGAAGGCCTGGTCGAAGGGCAGCGGCTCCTCTTCGTCGAAGGCGCCGAGCGCCAGGGCCGGGAACAGCAGGAGAATGAGGAAGAGTCGGCTCAGGCTCGGAAAGGGAGGTGTCATGTCGTTTCCTCGGCATCCAGGGTCGCGTCGATCCAGGCCAGATAGTCCGCAAGGCCGCTGGTGATTGGGACTGCGATGATTTCCGGAAGTTCGTAGGGGTGCAGTGCCCTTAGGCGGCGGGCGAGGGCATCGAAGCGGTCGAGGCGGCTCTTGATCAGCAGCAGCGCCTCGGCATCGGTCTGGATCTCGCCCTGCCAGCGGTAGACGGACGTCAGGCCGTCCTGGATATTGACGCAGGCGGCGAGGGATTCTTCCACCAGGGTGCGGGCGATCCTGCCTCCCGTCTCGTGGTCCGGGACGGTGCACAGGACGAGACAATGACGTGGCGTGGCGTCGGTCATGCGGGCAAGGTACCGGAAGCGGCGGGGGCGGAAAAGCCTTTTTGACCCGGCGACGGCAGAGGGGCTACCCTGCAGGCCATGAGTCCCTTCGCGATCCTGTTCCTGCTCTTCCTCACCATCCCGCTGGTCGAAGTCTACCTGCTGATCAAGGTCGGCGGCTGGATCGGCGCCCTGCCGACCATCGGGCTGGTGGTCTTCACCGCTGTGCTGGGCGCGGCCCTGCTGCGGATCCAGGGCCTGGAAACACTGCAGCGGTTCCAGATGACACTGGCGAGTGGCCAGATTCCGGCCATGGAAATGCTGGAGGGGGTGGTGCTCGCCGTCTCCGGCGCCCTGCTGCTCACCCCGGGCTTTCTCACCGACACGCTCGGTTTCCTCGGCCTGGTGCCGCCGGTGCGGCGCTGGCTGGTCCGCCGGGTGCTGGAGCGCTTCCTGCCGCCGGGCGGGCCCGGTGCCGGCGAGGGGCGCGGTCCCGTGACGCTGGAAGGCGAATATCGCCGCCTGGATGATAATTAATATTTATCAATTCATAAAAAATAAATATGATACTGACGCTTGATTCCCCGGGCTTCGCCGCTATTATTAGCACTCAACAAAACCGAGTGCTAACACTCGGAGGTCTGCTCAAGGGCAAAACCCGAAGCGAACGGCAAGCGAAAGGAGAGTGACAGCATGAAACTTCGTCCGTTGCATGATCGTGTGATCATCAAGCGCATGGAAGAGGAGCACACCACGCCGGGGGGGATCGTGATTCCCGACACCGCCGCCGAGAAGCCGATCCGCGGCGAGGTCATCGCCGTGGGCAACGGCAAGATCCTCGAGAACGGCGAGGTTCGCCCGCTCGACGTCAAGGTCGGCGACAAGGTGCTCTACGGCAAGTACGCCGGCACCGAGGTCAAGGTCGACGGCGAGGAGCTCCTCGTGATGCGCGAAGAGGACATCATGGCGGTCATCGAGTGATCGCCCCGAACCGACCCAACATCCCATAACAGCACAGTCAGGAATTTTCGAGAGGTACGATCATGACGGCAAAGGAAGTCAAGTTCAGTGACGAAGCCCGCCATCGCATGCTGGCCGGTGTCAACATTCTGGCCAATGCGGTGAAGGTGACGCTCGGACCGAAGGGCCGCAACGTGGTGCTCGAGAAGAGCTTCGGCGCCCCCACCGTGACCAAGGACGGCGTGTCCGTGGCCAAGGAGGTGGAGCTGTCCGACAAGTTCGAGAACATGGGCGCGCAGATGGTCAAGGAGGTGGCTTCCCAGACCTCCGACGTGGCCGGTGACGGTACCACCACGGCCACCGTGCTGGCCCAGGCCATCTTCAAGGAGGGCCTGAAGGCCGTGGCCGCGGGCATGAATCCGATGGATCTCAAGCGCGGCATCGACAAGGCCGTGCACGCCGCGGTCGAGGAGCTGCGCAAGATGTCCAAGCCCTGCTCCGACACCAAGGCCATCGCCCAGGTGGGCACCATCTCGGCCAACTCCGACGAGTCCATCGGCAACATCATCGCCGAGGCCATGGAGAAGGTCGGCAAGGAGGGCGTGATCACGGTCGAGGAAGGCACCTCGCTCGAGAACGAGCTGGAGGTCGTGGAAGGCATGCAGTTCGACCGCGGCTATCTGTCGCCCTACTTCGTGACCAACCAGCAGAACATGACCGCGGAGCTGGAGAACCCCTACATCCTCATCCACGACAAGAAGATCTCCAACATCCGCGACCTGCTGCCCATCCTCGAGGCCGTGGCCAAGGCCGGCCGCCCGCTGCTGATCATCGCCGAGGATGTCGAGGGCGAGGCGCTCGCCACGCTGGTGGTCAACAGCATCCGCGGCATCGTCAAGGTCTGTGCCGTCAAGGCGCCCGGCTTCGGCGACCGTCGCAAGGCCATGCTGCAGGACATCGCCATCCTGACCGGCGGCACCGTGATCTCCGAGGAGACCGGCATGAGCCTGGAGAAGGCCCAGCTGACCGATCTCGGCGAGGCCAAGAAGGTGCAGGTCTCGAAGGAGAACACCACCATCATCGACGGCGCCGGCAAGAAGGAAGACATCGAGGCCCGGGTCAAGCAGATCCGTGCCCAGATCGAGGAGGCCACCTCCGACTACGATCGCGAGAAGCTGCAGGAGCGCGTGGCCAAGCTGGCCGGCGGTGTGGCCGTGATCAAGGTGGGTGCGGCCACCGAGGTCGAGATGAAGGAGAAGAAGGCCCGCGTCGAGGATGCGCTGCATGCGACCCGGGCGGCCGTCGAGGAGGGCATCGTGCCCGGTGGCGGCGTGGCCCTGATCCGTGCCCGCAAGGCACTGGAGGATCTCAAGGGCGCCAACCACGATCAGGACGTGGGCATCTCCATCGCCCGGCGCGCGATGGAAGAGCCGCTGCGCCAGATCGTCGCCAATGCCGGCGAGGAGGCCTCCGTCATCCTGGCCAAGGTCGAGGAGGGCGAAGGCAACTTCGGCTACAACGCGGCCACCGGCGAGTATGGCGACATGGTGGAGATGGGCATCCTCGATCCCACCAAGGTCACCCGTACCGCCCTGCAGAATGCCGCGTCCGTATCCGGCCTCATGATCACGACCGAGGCCATGATCGCCGAGATGCCGAAGGAGGAGAGCTCCGAGGCTGCCGGCATGGGCGGCGGCATGGGCGGCATGGACATGATGTAAGGCTCTGGCGCTCGCCACACGAAGGCCAGGCCCCGCAAGGGGTCTGGCCTTTTTTCGATCGATCCGTGCTGCGGCTCGAACAACCCTCGTTCGCACCGCCGGATGTCCGCGCCGCTCGGCATCGCCGTCGGCCACGCCTGCAGCAGTCGCAGCCCCAGTCGTCCTCCCGCATGCCCGCGTAGCCCCACCCTCAGTCATCCCGGAATGGGATGAACCACTGTGGCACGGATCGACGTGTTCTCTGGATTCCGGGTCTCGCTTCGCTCGCCCGGAATGACGAGAGCGGAGTCATCCCGGAAGCCCGCACAGCGGGCTATCCGGGATCCACCCCTTCAGTCATTCCGGACGGCGCGCAGCGCCGATCCGGAATCCAGGAAAACGCAGGTCCCAGGGGCGTAACCGAACGTGATTTCTGGATTCCGGCTCGCGCTCCCCC
>JALVEM010000105.1 GCA_027030825.1 Thiohalobacter sp. | reverse complement strand
ATGGTTTGCGGCACGGGGATCTCCAGCCAGGGACCGGCGAATCCCGTATCGGAGTCGTCGAACATGGCCAGCATCGTCTGGGAATCGAACGTGCCCAGAATGAAATTGACGTCTCCATCCGTCGGTGCGAAGACAGTGGCGGCACCCGCCTCGGCCGCGAAGGCGAAGGCGAGCACAGCCGTCATCTGCCCGATCTTCTTCCCTTTTTTCATTGTCCTGTTGCTCCTCCCACTTTCCTTGAATCCTCGTCGTGTACCCTGATACAGGGCAAGGCTTCCGGGTTCTGCATCGAACCCGGAGCGCATGACATCGTGTCATGCAAGAATCGGGCGCACGACGAACAGTCTTTTGAATTCAATGGGTTGCAGTCCGAAACAATCCGGCACTGCCTGCAAGTGTAATGAATTCCAGACAGGGCCGCGCCCGGCGAACCGCCCTGACATCGTGACAAAACGCTGAAGATTCAGCCGGTTATGAAGGCACCCATCGCAAATGCGCGGATTGACGGAAAAAGCGACGCCCGCACCATGATAGGGCACCGCCGGCAAGCGAACCACGATGGCAACGCGGGATGTCGGCCGCGTATCGAGGGCGGCAGCGTCGGACCAGTGCAGTCTGCTACATTTCCGTGACGAGCCAATGCGCCAGCGCCATGCCGACGACCACCCCAACCGCCGCCGTGACTCCGGAACCCGTCCTGCTCGTGCACGGCATCTGGATGACCGGTCTGGAGCTGCTGCCACTGTCGCGGACGTTGAAACACGAGGGGTTTGCGCCACGGCTGTTCCACTACCCCTCGCTGCGCTGCTCCCCGGCTGAAAACGCCGATCGCCTGCACCACTGGATCCGGCGGTTGTCACCCGAGCGCCTCCACCTGGTGGGCCACAGTCTCGGAGGCATCGTGCTGGTGCACCTGTTCGCCCGCCACGGCGACATTCCGCCCGGCCGGGTGGTTCTGCTCGGCACGCCCCTGCAGGGCAGCCGCATCGCCCGACGCGTGCACCGCTGGCCGATCCTGCGGATCCTGCTGGGCCGCAGCACGAGTCAGGGCCTGCTCGGCGACCTGCCTCCCTGGCGGGGTGGACGACCGGTGGGCATGATCGCCGGCGTCAAAGGGTTTGGCATCGGCAGTATGCTGGGCGGTCTTCCACGCCCGCACGACGGCACCGTCGCCCTGGACGAGACACGGGCCGATTGGCTCACGGACCACCAGGAAGTGCCGCGCAGCCATTTCGGTATGCTGCTCGATTCCCAGGTACACCGGCAGGTCGCCCGCTTTCTGGAACAGGGTCGCTTCGATCACCGGGAAAACCGCGATGGCCGCGGGTATACTATGCCCCGCTCCGAACAGGAACATTCAAGGTGAAGCTGCATGCCCCGACTCATTCTCGTCCGTCACGGCCAGTCCATCTGGAACAAGCAGAACCGTTTCACCGGCTGGGTGGATGTCTCCCTGAGCCCCGAGGGCATGCGCGAGGCCGAACGCGTGGGACGCGCCCTGTCCGACGAGCGCTTCGATGTCGCCTACTCCTCGTCGCTCATCCGGGCCCAGGACACCCTCTACGAGATCCTCAAGCACAACCGCCATTGCAAGCAGTACGTGCGGGTGCACGAGAAGGGTCAGGAATGGTACGAGCACTTCATTCCTTCCGAGGAGGACAAGAAGGAACTCAAGATCTACATGTCGCCCAAGCTGAACGAACGCTACTACGGCGATCTGCAGGGCATGAACAAGGACGAGGCCCGGGCCCGGTTCGGCGAGGAGCAGGTCCACATCTGGCGCCGCAGCTACGACGTGCGGCCGCCCAACGGCGAAAGCCTCAAGGACACCGCCGAGCGCGCCATCCCGTACTACAGGGAGTGCATCCGCACCAAGCTCCTGGAGGGAAAGAACATCGTCGTCTCCGCGCACGGCAATTCGCTGCGCGCGCTCATCATGCACATCGAGCAGATGACGCCGGAGGAGATCATCGCCTTCGAGCTGCCTACCGGGATCCCCTACGTCTACGATTTCGACGCGGAACTGAAGGTGCTCGACAAGCGCTTCTGGGAAGTGCCGGAGTGAATTCGACGGGGGCGGACAGCACCCATGCAAGCACCCACGCGCGGATTCCCGACACCGGCCCCTGAATCCCCGCGCCGGCCGGGCCGGTCGCCATGACCAACGACATCGGCTATGGCGTGCGCGGCGATCTGCCCGAGCCGCTCGCCGCGCTCAGCGAACTGGCGCTGGACCTGCGCTGGTCCTGGAGCCACGCCGCCGACCGCCTCTGGCGGCGCATCGACGAGCCGCTCTGGCAGCGCACCCGCAATCCCTGGCTGATCCTGCAGACCGTCAGCCGCAAGCGACTCGAAGCCCTGGCGGCCGATCGAAATTTCCTCGCCCTGCTCGAGGAGGTCCGCACCGAACAGGCGGCCATCGCCGCAGGCGAGACCTGGTTCGCCCGTCACCATGGCGAGTCCGACCTGCCGCCGGTGGCCTACTTCTGCATGGAATACGGGCTCACCGAAGCCCTGCCGCTCTATTCCGGCGGCCTTGGCGTGCTGGCCGGCGACCACCTCAAGACCTGCTCCGAACTCGGCGTGCCCCTGCTCGCCGTGGGCCTGCTCTACCAGCAGGGCTACTTCCGCCAGGGCATCGACCCCCAGGGCAACCAGATCGCCTATTTCCCCTTCAACGATCCCACCCAACTGCCCATCCTGCCGGTGCGCGACGCGGAGGGGGAGTGGCTGCACGTTGAGCTGGAACTGCCCGGTCGCATGGTGCGGCTGCGCGCCTGGGAGGCGCGCGTGGGCCGCATCCGCCTGTATCTGCTCGACAGCAACGATCCGCTCAACGATCCGGCCGATCGCGGCATCACCAGCGAACTCTACGGCGGCGGCCCCGAACTGCGTCTGCAACAGGAAATGGTGCTGGGCATCGGCGGCTGGCGCCTGCTGGAGGCGCTGGACCGGCTGCCCACGGTCTGCCATCTGAACGAGGGCCACTCCGCCTTCGTGGTCCTGGAACGGGCCCGATGGCTGGCCGAACGGACCGGGCTCGACTTTCACACCGCCCTGACCGCCACCCGTGCCGGCAACCTCTTCACCACCCACACGCCGGTCGATGCCGGCTTCGACCGCTACGCGCCCTGCCTGATCGAGGAATATCTCGCCGCCTGGACCAAGGGCGCCGGCATCTCCATCGACACCCTGCTCGCCCTGGGCCGCACCGATCCCGAAGATGCCACGGAACCCTTCAACATGGCCTGGCTCGCCATCCGCGGCAGCGGCAAGGTCAACGGGGTCAGCCGCCTGCACGGCGAGGTCAGCCGGCGCCTGTTCCAGCCCCTGTTCCCGCGCTGGCCGCAGCGCGAGGTGCCGGTCGGTCATGTGACCAACGGCGTGCACGTGCCGAGCTGGGACTCGCCCGCCTCCGACCGGCTCTGGACCGAGGCCTGCGGCAAGGACCGCTGGCGCATGCCGCCGGAACACATGGCCCAGGCCATCCGCAACCTGTCGGATGCGGAACTCTGGGAGATGCGCACGCTCAACCGCAAGCACCTCATCGATCGCATCCGACGCCACGCCGCCATTCCACGCGAACCCGGCCGGGCCCCCGAAGACCGGCTCGATCCCAATATCCTCACCCTGGGCTTCGCCCGCCGCTTCGCCACCTACAAGCGCCCCGACCTGCTGCTGCACGATCCCGACCGCCTCGAACGCCTGCTCACCCATCGCGACCGGCCCGTTCAGCTCGTCATCGCCGGCAAGGCCCACCCGAAGGACGAGGCCGGCAAGGCCATCATCCGCCAGTGGGTGCGCTTCATTCGTGACCGCGGGCTGGACCGCCACGTGGTGTTTCTGATCGACTACGACCTGCTGCTGGCCGATCATCTGGTCGAAGGCGTGGATCTCTGGCTCAACACGCCGCGCCGGCCCTGGGAGGCCTGCGGCACCAGCGGCATGAAGGTGCTGGTCAACGGCGGGCTCAATCTCTCCGAACTCGACGGCTGGTGGGCCGAGGCCTGGCGGCCCGAGGTGGGCTGGGCGCTGGGGGACGGCCGCGAACACGACGAGGATCCCGCCTGGGACGCCTTCGAGGCGGAACAGCTCTACGACCTGCTGGAACGGGAAGTGATCCC
>JALVEM010000104.1 GCA_027030825.1 Thiohalobacter sp. | reverse complement strand
GCGCGAGATCGAGGCCATACGCGACCAGGTGCCGGGATTCACCGGTGTCATCTCGGACCTGGGCGGCCCCACGGCCAACATGTACCGCCTGGCCTGTCGCGATCCGGAGATCGAGCGTCACTGCCGCAAGCCCTCGTGCGTGTATCCGGGGATCTGCCCCAATCTGAACACGGACCACCGCCCGCTGATTCGCCTGTATCGCAGGGCGCGCGCCCTGCCGGGCGTGAAGAAGGTGCTGATCGCCTCGGGCCTGCGCTACGACCTGGCAGTGGAGTCGCCCGAATACGTGAAGGAACTGGTGACCCACCATGTCGGGGGCTATCTCAAGATCGCGCCCGAGCACACCGAGCCGGGGCCCCTGTCGAAGATGATGAAACCCGGCATCGGCACCTATCACCGCTTCCGCCGGCTGTTCGAGCGCTACTCGCGCCAGGCCGGCAAGGAGCAGTATCTGATCCCCTATTTCATTGCGGCCCATCCCGGCACCACCGACGAGGACATGCTCGAGCTGGCCTTGTGGCTGAAGCGGAACGGGTTTCGCGCCGATCAGGTGCAGACCTTTCTGCCTTCGCCCATGGCCACGGCCACCACCATGTATCACACCGGCCGCAATCCGCTGCGGCGCATCCGGCCGGGAGGGGGCGAGCGGGTGTTCGTGCCGAAGGGGCTGCGCCGGCGTCGCCTGCACAAGGCCTTCCTGCGCTATCACGCACGCGAGAACTGGCCGCTGTTGCGCGAGGCACTGCGGCGCATGGGGCGCAGTGACCTCATCGGTCGAGGCAAGGGATGCCTGGTGCCGCCCGAGGGCGGGACCGGCGCTCGGCATGGTGGACCACGCAGACGGCCGTTTCTCACGCAGCATACCGGGTTGCCGCCGGCCGGAGGCAAGTCCCGCCGGGGCCGTGTACGCAGGCGATAGGTGCTAATAAAGGCGCGGCTGGGCAACCAGCAGGGCCTCGGGCACCTTGTCGTTGATGGCCATGGGCAGGTCGAGACAGGCGCCGGGCACCGGGCGCACCACCACCCAGAGGACGTTGATCTGCAGATTGAGATCGGCGTAGACCACGATGTCGGAGTGCTGATGCAGGACCAGCTCGATGCGGTGGATGATGTCCTGGATCAGGCGGGGCGGCTTCTGCCGCAGGCGGGGTATGAACATCATGAAATCGCTCAGCGGTTTGCCGCTTTCGGCATCGGTGCGCGGCGCCCGGCGATAGAGCGGTTCCGCCGCCTCCAGCGGGAGTGCTCCCGCGAGTGTCCGACGGGCGCTTTCGGTGGGTGTCTTCGGCATGGTGCCTCCGCGGAATCGGTGGCCGCTCATCACTCACTCTAGCCCCAATCGGGCGGCAGGGGAAGGCCGGGGGGCGTCGTGGTACACTGCGCGCATGCAAGCCCCTCTGGACCTGCTCGCGCTGCTGGGTGACGGCAGATTCCATTCCGGCGAGGCGCTGGGCGAGCGGCTGGGCGTGAGTCGGGCGGCGGTGTGGAAACGGATCCGCGCCCTGCGGGAGACGGGCCTGACGGTGCACGCGGTGCGCGGACGGGGCTACCGTCTGGATGCGCCGGTGGAGTGGCTCGAGGCCGGTCGGATCCTCGCGGCCATGCCGGCCGGCGCCAGGAGACTGCTGGGGGATCTGGAGATCGTCCCGGTGCTGGATTCGACCAATGCCCGGCTGCTCGCCCGGTGCGAGACCGGGCTGCCCTCCGGTTCGGCCTGTCTGGCGGAGATGCAGCGGGCGGGCCGGGGGCGCCGCGGGCGGCGCTGGCTGTCGCCGCCGGCCCGCAACCTGTATCTGTCGGTCTACTGGCGCTTCGAGGCCGGGGTGGCGGCGCTGAGCGCATTGAGCGTGCGGCTGGGCCTGCGGCTGGCGACCGCGCTGGAGGCCATGGGCATCGAGGGGTTGCGGGTGAAATGGCCCAACGATCTGTTGATCGGCGACAGGAAGGTGGGCGGCATCCTGGTGGAGCTGCGGGGTGATCCGCTGGGCACGACGCGCGTCGTGGCCGGCATCGGCCTGAATCTGGGGATGCCGGACGCCGCGCCGATCGACCAGCCCTGGGCGGATCTGGCGACGGCGACGCGCCGGCGGCTGTCCCGCAATGCGGTGGCGGGCGCGGTGCTGGGGGCATCCCTCGAGCTGTTGCACGAACTGGCCGAGGGCGAGGAGGCGGCCTGGCAGCCGCTCTGGTCGCGTTACGATGCGCTGGCCGGCAGGCGGGTGCGCGTATTGTGGCCGGATCGGTCGCTGGAAGGCACGGCCATGGGCATCGATGCCTCCGGCGCCCTCCTGCTGCGCGAGACCGGTGGCGGGATGCGACGGGTCGCGTCGGGGGAAGTCAGCATACGGACGAACGAATGATTCTGTTACTGGATGCAGGCAACTCGCGCCTGAAGTGGGCGTGGGTCGCCAACGGCGGATTCCGCTTCGGCGGCGCCATCGAACGGGCGGATCAGCCGCCGCGTGAACTCTTCCGGGCCCTGTGGACCGACCTCGAATCCGTGCCCGAGCGCATGGTGGTGGCCAATGTCGCCGGCGATTCCTTCCGCCGCTCGCTCACGGCCTGGGTCCGCCGCCGCTGGGGCATCACCCCCGAATATCCCCGCCCGCAGGCGCAGGCCTTCGGCATCGTGAACGGCTATCGGAATCCCGAGCAGCTGGGCGTCGATCGCTGGTTCGCCCTGGTGGCTGCGGCCCGCAAGGTCAAGAAGGGCGCCCTGTGCGTGATCGACTGCGGCACGGCGATGACCATCGACGCGCTGGACGGCAGCCGCCGGCACCTGGGGGGGCTGATCGCGCCGGGACTGCGGCTGATGCGCGAGAGCCTCGCGCGCGGCACGCGCGGGATCGAGCTCCCGGAAGATGCCGGTCTGGAGGAGGCCGCCGTGGCGCCGCTGGGTCGCGATACCCTGAGCGGGGTGGTCGGCGGCACCCTCTATGCGGGGGTGGCGATGATCGAGCGTGTCCTCGAGGACCTCAAGGAGGATCTGGGCGAGCCGGTGCGACCGATCATCACCGGCGGCGAGGCCGAGGACTTCCTGCCCCTTCTGAAATCCCGTCCGCAGCACGCCCCCTATCTGGTGCTGGAGGGGCTGGCCTGGTATGCCCGCCGCACCGCTCGCGAGAAGGAACAGGCGACCGAATCCGCGCCGGCCGAGGCGCCCGCGCCCGCATCGGTCGAAACCGCGGTATCGGAGGAAACACCGCTGGCAGCGGAGACCGTCGACGAGGAGCACGTCAAGGTACAGGCATGAAGCGGCTCGCCCTGCTGCTGGCGCTGGCCAATCTGGTCTACTTCGCCTGGTGGCATCTGTACCCCCCGCATTCGATGCGGCCGGTGCCGGCGCCACCGAGTGACTTGCCGCTCATCCGCTTGTCCTCGGAAGTCGATACATCTCCGGTGCCGAACGGTGGTCTGCCTGCCCTGAGCGCCCGGGAGGAAACGCCATCGCGGGAGGTTTCGGCCCCGGCGGAGTCCGCCACGGAGGCGACAATCTCCGCTGCACCGGCTGCCCCTGTGGCCGAGATGCGTCCGCTGCACGAGGCCGGCAGTGCAGCGCAGGCCGGGCGGATGCCGCCCCCCGACGTCGGGCCCCTTACCGAGGCCGGCTCGGCCGGTGCCGACGGCTCTCCTCCACCTTCCGCTCCCCGCATCCCGGCGGAGGCGGCCGACGAGCCCGAAGCGGTTGCCGGCAGGGAGGTCGCGGCCCGCTGTTTCACCCTGGGTCCCTTCGACTCACGATCGCCGGCCGAGACCCTGGCGGCGCGGCTCGCCGCGGCGGGACACCATGCAGAAGTCCGGGAGAAAAGCGAAGAGGTAGTGGCGGACTACTGGGTCTATCTGCCCGCCCGCACCCTGGAGGAGGCGCGCGCCCTGCTGGCCCGGGTGGTGGCGAAGGGCATCACGGACCGTTATCTCGACTCGAAGCGCCACCTCGTCTCGCTCGGCATCTATACCTACCGCAACATGGCCGAGCGACGCCGCCAGGAACTGGAAGCGCTTGGATTCTCGCCGCGACTCGAACCCCGGACCCGGCGGCGCATGCGTTATCGGGTGTTCGTGACGCCCTCGCCGGAAGGCCTGTCGCGCGAGGCGCTCGAAGAGCTCGCTGGAGAAGAGGTGCCGATCGTCG
>JALVEM010000103.1 GCA_027030825.1 Thiohalobacter sp. | reverse complement strand
ATGTGCTGCTTACGTCATCCCTGTGATCCCCGTCTTATCCATCATCATCCCCAAAATCCGGGCAACCTCCATGCCTTTGGTCATCCCGGAAGGCCGCGAAGCGGGCTATCCGGGATCCAGGGAAAGCATCGGCCACGGCGATAGGAATTGACGTGGTTTCTGGATTCCGGGTCTCGCTTCGCTCGCCCGGAATGACGGAAGAGGAAAAGTGCTCGCTCGGAATGACTGAGGAAAAACCGCTTGCCTGGAATGATCTCGCCTCTCTGTCATTTCACGATGGTGCACGGCACCGACCCGGAATACCCGCCCCTGGACATCCCGAAGGCACTCGCAGCTCCCTTGTCTGAAGATTGGCTGCATTTCTTGCGAGGTCCCGGATCTCCGCATCACTTCGCGATGCTTCGACCTGGACGACGAGGAAGTGGCAAGAATAAAAATCCTCTCTGCGCACTCTGCGCCTTTGCGTCCTCTGCGTTATGTATCAGATACGTCTGACGATGCCCCGTGCGTCTTCGTGTTCCGAAAGCGTTCTCACCTGGAACAACTTCTTTCCGTGCTTTCCGTGGCTATCCCTTCTTGCGGGTTTCTCGGATTTCGTGGCTATTTCCCTGTATTCCCGCCACACGCCTTGCGCAGACGTTCGGGCGAGACCTTTTCATGGGTGCCGAGCGACTGGGCGAACAGGGAGACCCGGTATTCCTCGACCAGCCAGCGGCAGGGCCAGCGCTGGAACCATGCCCGGTCCCGCGCCTCCAGCCGGGCGAGGCAGTCGGCCCACCAGGGTTCCACCTGCTGCTGGCGCTGGCGGTCGCGCACGGGATCCTGCTCGAGCCGCTCCAGCCGCATCTCCAGCGCCCGCAGATAGCGTGGCAGCGCCAGCAGGCGCTCTGTCGGCAGCTCGCGCAGGAACTCGGGATAGACCAGCAGATCGAGCTGACCTCGCATGTCGCCCAGTGCCGCCAGCCAGGCCGGCGGTATCCGGCCATTCAATCGCCCGTGGACCCGGTGCCAGCGCTCGGCCGCCTCGAGAAGCGGCGTGCAGATCCGGTTGGCCGTCTCCATCAGGCGCGGGGCGGCATCGGCAACAGCAGCCTCGAATGTTTCCCGTGTGCGGATGGATGACTCCAGCGCTTCGCCCAGCGCCTCTTCCGCGATCCGCCACAGCAGATCCTCGCGCAAGCGGTCGGCGGCAAGCGCCGGTGCCAGCGCCAGCGCCATGCGGTCGAAGCCGGGCAGTTGCCGTGACAGCGTCCGGAACCGCCGCCGTTCCACGATCATGAACAGGGCGATCACCCCGTCCCGGTGCCGCCGGGCGGCGGTGTCGGCGTCGGGCAGCAGGCGCAGGGCGACCCGATCGCCCTCCCGCACCAGCGCCGGCCAGGCATGGAGCCGGACCCCGGCCACCTCCTGCGCCACTTTCTCCGGCAGCGTGCCGAAATCCCAGGCCGTGACCGACTCCCGCTCGGGAAAATCCGATTTACCGGCAGAGGTTCGGAAGGAGGCGACGGCCCGGTTGGCCAGGCGCGCCTGCAATTCACGCAGATCCCGGCCTGCCGCGATCTCCCGGCCCTCCCCGTCACGAACCGAGAACCGCATCCGAAGATGGGGCGCCAGCCGGTCAGGCTGCCAGGCGTCTCCGGGCACACGCACGCCGGTCATGCGCTCGAGCGCATCGGCAATCACTTCCAGCAGGTCGCCCTCGCGATAGGGCACCGCCTCCAGCACCGCCCGGGCGAAATCCGGCGCCGGCACGAAATGGCGGCGCAATCCCTTGGGCAGGCTGCGAATGAGCGCCGTGACCTTCTCTCCGATCAGCCCCGGCACCAGCCATTCGAAGGGTTCGGGCGCAAGCTGCGGCAATACCGGCAATGGCACCATGAGGGTCACGCCGTCGTCCGGCTCGCCCGGCGCCAGATGGTAGCGCAGGGGCAGCTCCAGCCCGCCCAGCGCCAGCACATCGGGAAACCCCTCGCCCGCGGGACGGTCCGGTTCCCGGCGCACGTTTTCCGGCGCAAGAAACCAGCGCTTCTGTTCAGCTTCCGACAGTCGGCCATACCAGCGATTGAAATCGCGCTCGCAATGGATGCGCTCCGGCATCAGCGCCGCGAACCGGGCAGCCAGCTGCCCCGCAGGCACCAGCAGATCCGGCCGGCGCCGGCGCACCTCCTCTTCGCGCACCCGTTCGATCAGGGCCCGGTTGTGCCTCTGGAAGGGCCAGTCGCGGCGCAGATCGCAACCGACCAGCGCCTCGTGCAGAAAGATCTCGCGAGCCGCCTGCGGATCGATGCGCCCGTAATCGACGCGCCGTCCCGAGGCCAGCACCAGGCCGTAGAGGCTCACCGTCTCGCGCGCCACCACACGTCCCCGCTGGCGATCCCAGTGCGGCTCGGTGCGGGTGCGTTTCAGCAGATGCGGCACGGCCTGCTCCACCCATTCCGGCCGGATGGCCGCCAGGGTGCGGGCGAACCGGCGCGAGGTCTCGACGATCTCGGCCGCGAGGATCCATTTCGGGCGCCCCTGGATGCCGGTGCCCGGAAACAGGTGCAGGCGCAGGTCCCGCGCACCGCGGTATTCCGTGCCCTCCTCGTGCCTCGCCACATGCCCCGGCAGGCCGGCGATCAGGGCCCGGTGAATGGCGTCGTACTCCGCCGGCACCGGGTTGAAGGCCAGCCCCATGTCCGCCAGCAGCTCGCGGATCTGGCGATGGATGTCCTGCCACTCGCGCATGCGCATCCAAGACAACCAGTGTGCCTGGCACCACTTGCGTAGCTTGCTGCCGGAGAGATGCCGGCTCTTTTCCCGCCAGGCCGCCCAGAGCTTCAGCCAGCCGATGAAATCGGAGCGTTCGTCGGCGAAGAGAGCGTGCTTCTCGCGCGCCTTCTCGGGATGCTCCGGCGAGTATTCGCGCGGATCCTGCACCGACAGGGCGCTGGCGATGACCGCAACCTCTTCGAGGCATCCTTCCCGTTCGGCGGCGAGCAGCATGCGGCCGATGCGCACGTCCAGCGGCAGGCGGGCCAGGCGCCGCCCTGTCTCGGTCAGCCGATGGTCCGCATCCAGGGCGCCGATCTCCACCAGGGTGCGGTAGCCGTCCTTCACCTGGCGGGGGTCGGGCGGATCGAGAAAGGGAAAGTCCTCCACCTGCCCCAGGCGCCGATCCGCCATCTGCAGAATCACGCCGGCGAGGTTGGCGCGGCGGATCTCCGGGTCGGTGAAGGCCGGGCGACTCTCGTAGTCCGCCTCGGAATAGAGGCGGATGCACACCCCCGGCCCCAGCCGCCCGCAGCGGCCCGCGCGCTGATCGGCCGAGGCGCGCGAGACCGGTTCCACCGGCAGCCGCTGCACCTTGCTGCGCGGGCTGTAGCGGGCCAGCCGCACCAGGCCGGAGTCCACCACGTAGCGGATGCCGGGCACGGTGAGCGAGGTCTCGGCGACGTTGGTGGCCAGCACGATGCGCCGGCCGCGATGCGGGGCGAACACCTTGCGCTGCCGGTCCAGCGACAGGCGCCCGAACAGCGGCAGGATCTCCGTGCCCGGCGGATGATGCTTGCGCAGCAGTTCGGCGGTCTCCCGGATCTCGCGTTCGCCCGGCAGAAACACCAGCACGTCGCCCGGCCCCTCGGCGGCCAGTTCGTCGATGGCGTCCAGCACGCCCTGCTCCAGGTCCCGGTCCAGGGCATCGGGATCCTCGCTGCGCAGGGGTCGGTAGCGGACCTCGACCGGCCAGGTACGGCCACTGACGTCGATCACCGGCGCGCCGCCGAAGTGCCTCGAGAAACGTTCGGTGTCGATGGTGGCCGAGGTGATGACGAGCTTGAGATTCGGCCGGCGCGGCAGCAGGCGCTTGAGATAACCGAGCAGGAAGTCGATGTTGAGCGAACGCTCGTGCGCCTCGTCGATCAGCAGGGCGTCATAGGCCAGCAGTTCCGGATCCTGGCGGATCTCGGCCAGCAGGATGCCGTCGGTCATGACCTTCACCCGCGTCCGGTCGCTGACGTGGTCGCCGAACCGGACCTTGCAGCCGACTTCCCGGCCGTAGGCGACCTCGAGCTCCTCGGCGATGCGCAGGGCCAGGGTGCGGGCGGCGATGCGGCGCGGCTGGGTGTGGCCGATCATGCCGAGGCGGCCATGG
>JALVEM010000102.1 GCA_027030825.1 Thiohalobacter sp. | reverse complement strand
CGGTCTTGCCACGGCCCTGTGGCTGGTCGTGCAGAATCTCTATCTCGCGGATCTTCTGCAAAGCGGCCTGTGGATGCTGACGACCGAGGCGCTTCGCGATCTCGGATGGCTGGCGCTGCTCTCGGACCTTCTCCCGGCCTCGCGGCGGCGCCCCGTTCTGCTGCGCGTGCTCGCCTGGGTGGCGGTGCCTGCAGGTCTGGGCCTGCTGATGGCAGGGCTGATGGGGTTCTCCGTCGGCGTCTTCACGATGGTGTTCTTCCTGCTGCTGTCCGTCGCCCTGCTGATGTTCTCGGAGCAGCTCTATCGTGCCAGCGATGCGGAAGGCAGATGGGCGGTCAAGTTTCTCTGCATCGGTACCGGCATGATGGCCGTCCACGATCTCTATTTCTATTCGCAGGGCCTGCTGATCCATTCGCTGGACATCGAGATTCTGCGTGCCCGCGGTCTGCTGCATCTGTTCCTGTTGCCTTTCGTGGGCGTCTCCCTGTTCCGGCTGGCGGCCATGGGGGAGCGTCCGTCGCTGGCGCTTTCGGGAAGTGGCGCCACGTTCGGTTTGACGCTGGTGGCCACGGGTGTCTATCTGCTCGCCGTGGCTGCGGGAGGCTACTTCGTCCAGGCCATGGGAGGGCAGTGGAGTCGGTACTGGGAAATCGTGTTCCTGTTCCTGGCGCTCCTGTTTCTCGCCGCGGTGCTTGTTTCGGGACGTTTTCGAGCCTGGGTGAGGGTGATGTCCCGGAAGCATCTGCTGCCCTACCGTTACGACTATCGCGAGGAATGGCGGCGGCTCCTCCACGTGCTCCATTCACCGGACGTGGCCGGAGCCATGCCCGAGCGGGGCATCGCCGCGGTGGCCAATCTCGTCGAGAGTCCGGCCGGTGTTTTCTGGGCCTTCGAGCCACGCCAGGGCGTGTTCCAGCCCATCGCCGGCTGGGGGCGGCCACTGGGCGGCTCGGCAAGGATCCCGGCCGATCTCCCCGAGCTGCGTCCGCTTTTCGAGCGCCAGTGGGTGATCGAGACGGATCGGGAAAATGCCGCCGGTCTCGGCCGACAGCTGATGCTCAGGGATCCCTGGCTTCTGGTGCCGGTGTCGTTCGAGGACGAAGTCCTCGGATTCATCGAACTGGCGCAGCCAAGGTCCCGCCACGATCTCGACTGGGAGGACTATGATCTTCTCAGGCTGGCAGGCATGGAAGTCGGTGCAGCCTATGTGCAATATCGCGATGCGCAGCGTCTCGCCGAAGCCAGCCAGTTCGACGCCTATCACAAGACGGCCGCATTCGTGCTTCACGACATCAAGAACATCGTGCAGCAGCAGTCCCTGCTGCTGAAGAATGCCGCAAGGCACAGGGACAACCCGGAGTTCATTGATCTTTCGCTGCGCACGATCGAGAATTCGGTTCAGAGGATGAATGCCCTGATCGCGCGGATGCGCCAGGGAGAAGAAGAACTCAGAGCCACTCTTGTGGACCCGTTGCCGCTGCTCGAGAAGGCCATCGAACGCTGCAGTGACAGGCGACCCGTGCCCCGTCTCGATGCGGCGGAGGGTTTCAGGATACAGGTCGATCCCGAGAGGTTTTCGAGTGTGGTGGAGCATCTGGTTCGAAATGCCCAGGAAGCCACCCCCGAGGACGGCGAGGTCAGGGTATGCATGCGGTCGACGGGAAAGTGGTTCGAAGTGGAGATTCGGGATACGGGAGTCGGCATGACGCCGGAATTCATTCGCGAGAGTTATTTCAAGCCCTTCGAGTCGCGCAAGAAAAGGGCGGGCATGGGCATCGGTGCCTATCAGGCCCGCGAGTTCGCAAGAAAGTCGGGGGGCGACCTGCTGGTGGAAAGTACGCCCGGTCAGGGAACGCGGGTATGCCTGGTTCTGCCGCTGGCGGAGGGAGGTGAACATGCGCAGTGAGGGGCGGCTGCTGATCGTCGAAGACGACACCGGGGTGGCGGAACAGCTGAAATGGCATTTCGACGACTATCATGTGGTGCTCGCCGGAGACCGCCGTACTGCGCTCGATCGGCTGGAGACGCATCGGCCGCAGGTGGTCATTCTCGACCTGGGGTTGCCACCGGATCCGGAAGGGACCTCGGAAGGCCTGGCGACCATGCAGGATCTGCTCGCTGCGCGGCCGGAGACCAAGATCATCGTGCTGACCGGACGCGGCAGCCGCGAGGTGGCCATGAAGTGTGTCGAGATGGGTGCCTACGACTTCTACAACAAGCCGGTGGACGTGGACGAGCTGGGCCTGATCGTGCGCCGCGCCATGCACATGCATGCACTGGAGGAAGAGAACCGCAAGCTGCGGGAATCGGCGCTGGGTACCCAGCCGCTGGATGGTCTTGTCGCGGGCAGCGACGTCATGCTGGAACTCTCCCGCAAGGTCGAGAAACTGGCGCCATCCGATGTGACCGTGCTCGTCACCGGGGAGAGCGGCACGGGCAAGGAGCTCGTCGCCCGTGCCCTGCACTCGCTGAGCGCGAGGCGCGAGGGGCCGTTCGTGGCCATCAACTGCGCAGCCATCCCGGACACCTTGCTCGAGAGCGAGCTGTTCGGTCACGAGCGGGGCGCCTTCACCGGTGCCGACAGAAGTCGTGCAGGCAAGATCGAGCTCGCCAACGGAGGCACGCTGTTTCTCGACGAGATCGGTGACATGCCGCCCAATCTGCAGGCCAAGCTGTTGCGTTTTCTCCAGGAACGGGAAGTGGAACGCGTGGGGTCGGGCAAGCCGATCCCGGTGGACGTGCGGGTGGTCTGTGCCACCAACCGTGATCTCTCCGAGGCGATTCGCGAGGGCAGCTTTCGTCAGGATCTCTATTACCGAATCAGCGAGGTATGCCTCCACCTGCCGCCTCTCAGGGAGAGAGGGACGGACGTGCTGCTGATCGCGCGCGCGTTTCTAGAGCAATTCTCGCGCTCACAGCGAAAGCCGGTGCGCGGATTCACGGAACGTGCGGTCAACGCCATGCTGGAGCACGACTGGCCCGGCAATGTGCGTGAACTTCAGAACCGCGTGAAATCGGCCGTGGTGATGGCCGAGGGCGGCAAGATCGATGCCGCCGATCTGGGTTTCGAGTCGAGACCGGAAGTCGAGCATGCGGATGCGGATCTCGATCTGCGCAAGCTGCGCGACCGCGTCGAGCGGGAGGCGGTGACGCGGGCATTGGCGCTCAGCAACGGCAACGTGGCCAAGGCCGCGGCACTCCTGCGTGTGACGCGGCCGACGTTCTACAATCTCCTCAAGAAGTTCTCGATGCAGCCTCCCGGGCGCTCGGGCGACGATTGAGCGGATCAGCCCCCGAGCAGGTGGTCGGCCAGACGATGTGCCAGTGCGGTGATCGCGAGCGTCGGATGCGAGGCGCCACCGGTGACGAACACGCTGCTTCCCAGCACGTAGAGGTTGCGGCATCCGTGCACGCGCAGCCGTGCATCCACGACGCCCTGTTCCGGGGTCTCCGAGAAACGACAGGTTCCGATGTGGTGGTGGGACCATGACAGCTCGTGTTCTTCCACTCCGCTGGCGCCCAGTCGATCGAAGATGTCCATGACGGTCCTGCGCGCGGCCTCCTGGGTGCGCAGATCGTCTTCGGTGAAGCGGATGTCGATTTCCGCGACCGGATTGCCGAAAAGGTCGCGTGCCGAGTCGGACAGGCGAACCCGATTGTTCGGATCCGGCTTCATTTCCAGCGTGGTGCTCATGTGCAGTTCGGCCTGGACCAGACGCGAGGCGATTCTGGAGAGGTCCTTCAGTCGCAGGTCCTCCGGATAGATCCAGGACTGCATCAGCACCAGGATCATGCTTCCCAGGCCACGTTGCTTGAAATCGTCGTAGAACTGGTGGGAGCGACCGATCTCGTACTGTGGCGACAGGGTTTCGAGCGTATGTTCGATCCTGCCGGAGAAGTTGAGGTTCGGATGCTCGGTGAACCACCTGCCGACATGGCCACCGGCATTGCCCAGTCCCTCTGCGAAGCTGTCGGAACGTGACAGCAGAAGAAGCCGGGCCGATTCCACTGCGCCGGCGGCCACCACGAATCGGCGTGCGCGAATCTGCCTGAGTGTCCTGTCCGGGTCACGGACCTCTGCATGCCGGATCGTGCCCGAGGCATCCGCGACCAGTCGTGTGACCATGGCCCCCGAGACGAGTGTGGCGGAACGCAGTGCCACGAACCTGGGCAGCAGGTCACCGGCGGCCCTGACAGGGCCGCCGTGCGAGGAATGCGAGGTGGGGGACGGGTCCACCGTGATTCCGAGCGGCGAGAGCAGCTGACGCAGGCCTTCGATGGACTGCGATTCGTCGGGCGGCAATGGCTCGGTGCGGGGGGCATGGTATTTCGACAGGGGGCCTCCTCGCACGTTGAGGGTCTTTTCCGCGCGACGATACCAGGGGGCGAACTCGTCGTAGCCGAACGGCCATCCGGTTTCGGCGGGCGTGTAGGCATTGCGGGCGAAGTCGATCGGGTGCAGGCGGGCGCAACGGCCCGTCCAGATGTTGGTGGTCCCACCCAGGGCCATGATGCGCGATGCCTGGATGGGGTACTCGATTTCGCCCACGCTACGGGCCAGCGAAATCCTGCCATACCGGGGATCCTTTCCGAAATTCTCGAACGCGTCGCCCGCTTCGAGTATCAGCACGTCCAGCCCGCGGCTTGCCAGATCGATGCCCAGTACCGCACCCGCCATGCCGGATCCGATGATGCAGACGTCATGGACATGGTCGCGAGGCAGTTCGGAGAGCCGTGCCGCGCGACCTTCGAAACGGGTACCGGCCAGCTTGCGTCTGCGATATTCATGGACCTTGTAGAGGACGCCGCCTCCCAGTGCCAGTGCGCCGAGACCCAGTCCGGCGAGAAAACGTCTGCGTGTGGTTCTCATGGGGCCTCCGGTCGGGTTTTCGAGGTGCTTTCGGCATGTGATCCTTGCAGTCGGACGGTGCCTGGTCGCAGATAGAACCAGGCGCCCACCAGGCTGATGACCACCAGGAGGGCACGGACCATCAGCAGGGTCGCCAGGGCGGCATCGTAGGGCACCTCGTAAAACTTCGCGACATAGATGAAACTGCCTTCCATGACACCGATGCCGTTGATCGAGATCGGCAGTATGGCGGCCAGGTTCATCACCGTCAGGATCACGAACAGCTCGTCCAGGGCGATGGGCACGCCCATGCCTGCACGAAGGAGCAGGAAGATGGCCAGGCTGTTGTGGATCTGGAAGAAAAAGGAGATCAGGAGGATCTTGACCGTCTCTCCGGCATGTTCGCGATAGTCGTCGAGGTGCGCCAAGACCATGCCCAGTTTTCCGGGGAGCGACTTGCGTGCCAGCAGCCGCCGGAACCAGCCGAGCCGCCAGGCGATGCCCAAGAGAGGCACGGCGACGACCAGTCCGGCCGTGCCTGCCTTCACCAGCAGTCCGGAGATGGGGTCATGGCTGCGCGAATGGACGCTGATGGCGCTGACATAGCCGATCGCGAGCAGGGCGAGGATGCCCGTGAGCCGCTCGGTCACGACCGCGATGACAGCGCCGGAGCGCGAATGTGCCTTGTCCCAGGTGGCGAATATGCGATATCCGTCACCGCCGATGCTGGTCGGAAGAAAGTTGTTGAAGAACACGGCGATGAAGTAGACGCGATGGAGGAAGCCGAACGGGATCCCGGCACCATGCAGGCGCAGGATCATCTGCCACTTCCAGGCGCTGATGCTCACGCTGAGCAGCATGAGCGCGAGGGCGGCCAGCAGCAGGAACGGACCGGTATCGACCATGGCCTGCCAGACGGCGGTCCAGTCGGCCTGCCAGAGCAGGTAGGCGACGAGCAGGACGGCGACCAGCGCCTTGGACAACAGGACGAGGCGCCTTTTCATGCCGGTGCGCGATGCCTGTCCGGTAGCCGATTCCGTGTTCATGTCACGTCCCGGAAACCGCTGCCTTCGTGCCCGTGCCACGGGCAGAGGCCACCTGTGCATCCAGTGTCTCGACGGACTCCTGCTCGATGTGCATGCGATACCAGACCTCGCTGTTGAGGAGCAGCCAGAGGCGGTTGCCATGGTCGTGACGACCGCTGCGATGCTCCGCCAGGAGGCGATCGACGCCTTCCTTGCGAAGCCAGCCGTCACGCACCAGATGCATGTCGTTCAGGAACAGTTCGTACAGCAGTGTGTACTCGTCCTTGAGCATGTAGGGCAGTGCGGAAGAGAAACCCTGCTTGGGACGCGCCAGCAGCGCATCGGGAAGATAGCGCTGCGCCAGTCGATATTGTATATAGCGCAGGCGGCGTCCTCTCACCTTCATGCGCACCGGCAGCCGGGCCGCGAATTCCGCCAGCACGTGGTCCATGAAGGGGGCGCGCGCCTCGAGGCCGTGCGCCATGGTCATCCGATCCTGGATGAATACCGGATGATCCGGCAGGCGGGCGAAACTGTCCGAATGGAGCATGCGGTCGATGTCGTGATCGGCTTTTGCCGAGAGAAAGCCTTCACGTATGGTGTGCATCGGATCGAAGTCGGCAACGGCCTGGCGAAGGCGTTCACCGTAGAGCGTGCGCTTGTGAGCGGTCCCGAGATAGAAATAGTTCAGGCTGCGTGCATAGCGGTCCGCGCTTTCGAGGAAAGACATCTCGTGCAGCCATTTGATCTGGTGCGCCTTGCTCTTGTACCAGTTGCCGTCCGGGATCAGCCCCAGCAGGGGACTGATAGCGAAACGCCGGATGCTCTCCGGGATTCTGCGATAGTGGCTGGCATAGAGGTTGCCGTAGTAGCGGTCGTAGCCGCCGAAGAGCTCGTCACCACCGTCACCGCCGAGAACGACCTTGACATGTCGGCTCGCCTTCTCCGCGATCAGCCAGGTGCATACCGATAAGGGATCCGAGGGTTCGTCGAGTGCCTGTACCAGAGTGGGCAGAAGGTCGGCGATGGACGGCAGGAGTTTCCATTCGTGATGGCGGGTGCCGTAGCGTTCCGCCACCAGGCGGGCGGCATCGGACTCGTCGTATCGTCCATACGGCAGCCCGATGGTGAAGGTGTCGATGGGCTCGCTGCTGACGTGCGCCTGAGTCATGGCCACGACCAGGGAGGAATCCAGGCCGCCGCTCAGGAAGGCACCGACCGGCACGTCGCTGACCATGTGCAGCTTCAGGGTTTCGATGATGGCCGCTTCCAGCTGATCGACGAGCGCCTCGTCGTCACCCTCGAGCTTGGGAAGATAGGGGAGGTCCCAGTAGCGTTCGATGTGCGGCGCTTCGCCGGGCGAGTACGACAGGTAATGCGCCGGCGGAAGCTTGTGGACTCCCTCGAACAGGCTGCGGGGCGGGGTGATGATGCGCAGCGTGAAGTATTCGTCCAGCGCCTCCGGATTCATGCGGCGCAGATCGGGGAGCGCGGCCAGCAGCCCCTTGATCTCCGAGGAGAAATACAGGGAACCGTTGCGCTGGTGGTAATAGAAGGGTTTCTGGCCCAGGCGGTCACGGGCTGCGAAGAGCCGCTGTCGTCGGGTATCCCAGAGGGCGAAGGCGAACATGCCGCGCAGATCTTCCAGGCAGCCGGCGCCCTTTTCCTCGTAGAGGTGGAGAATGACCTCGCTGTCGCTGGATGTGCGGAATCGGTGGCCCTGCGCAAGGAGCCGTTCACGGAGGGATTCGTAATTGTAGATCTCGCCGTTGCAGACCAGCCACAGGGTCTCGTCCTCGTTGGCGATCGGTTGACGCCCGCCCTCGAGATCGATGATGGAGAGCCTTCGGTGACCGAGCAGGCAGTCGGAATCCCGGAAACGGCCCTCGTCGTCCGGGCCGCGATGATGCTGCGCATCCAGCATGCGGTCCAGGGCCGATGGCGCCTCGGCCGGCAGGCGGCCGACGATGCCTGCGATACCACACATGTTCAGTTCCTCATGCGAATGACACGGGCCGGCACGCCGGCAACGATGGCGTAGTCCGGCACGTCCTTCGTGACCACGGCCCCGGCGCCCACCACGGCGCCCTTGCCGATTCGTACACCATCGAGAATGATGGCGCAGGTGCCGATCCATGCGTGGTCGCCGACGACGATGGGGCCCTTCGAATAGGCCGGCTGGTCCATGATGGGCAGATCGGGATTGTCCGTTTCATAGGCGCCTGCACTGACGTAACAGCCGCCCGCGAACATCACGGCCTCGCCTATCTCGATGCCGGACATGGACACGATCACGGAGTTGCTGCCGATCGTCGTGCACCGGCCGATACGGATGCTGCCGTTCTTGGCAAGCAGCAGGCAGTTTCGATTCACGATGACATTGTCACCGAGTATCAGCCCGTTCTCGCTGTCGCCACGGGCATCGAGCACACAGAGATCGTCGATGGTGACACCCTCGCCGAGGACCATGCGGCGTGGATGGCGCAGCGTGAGATGGCGCCCGAGAATCAGTCCGCCACCGCTCTCCCGGAACAGGCCGCGATAGAATCTCTTGCGGAGGAGATATCCGGCGCCGCCGCCCATCGAGCCCAGCAGAAAGGTCGTCATTTCATGGCGGATGAAATGTCCGATTCCGGTGTCCAGGCCCACCGTCAGGTCACGATAAGTCTTCAGGGGCGACTGCCTGGCTTCCGCCATGCGTTCCCGAACGATGTTTTTCTTGTCGACGGTTGCCCTGGTCTTTTCGTTCATGTGGTTCTCCCGATCCGGCGACTCAGGAACAGGCTGGCTGCAGTCAGAGGTGCGAGCAGTGTCGACTCAACGAGCAGGGTGCGCACGTTGTGCCAGGAAAATATCTGGCTCAGGGTTTCGGCGGGGGAATCACCCGGCACGCCGTGGCGCACCCCCATGAAGAGGTCGAACGGGGCATGCCAGTAATTCTCCGAGAAAGGCCACAGCAACGGGATGCCGTAAGGCGGCCGGCCGTCGTAGGTGAAGAAATCGAGCAGCAGGTGCGAGGCATAGCACAGGAGGCCGATCATGCCCGCTCTGGCCGACCGGAAGAACATCCCGGACAACACTCCGAACAGCAGGGCGAAGCTCAGGCTGTGCGAAGGGCCCTGATGAAAAAGGTTGGGGTCGTGATAAGGCAGGCCGGCCAGGAGATCGAGATCGGGCGCGTTGGCCGCAAACAGGGCGAACAGCCACAGGCGCCAGGCCGGCATGGCCGGTTTGCCCGTGAGGGGCACGATGGCGGCGGCCATCAGCGAATGTCCCAGTGGCGTCGACATGTTTCAGTGCTTCCTTCGACGAATCACGTCGTCGAACAGTGCCTCGTATTCGCGCGCGCAGTTCTCGATATAGAAGCGCTCCACGCACCTGCGGTTCGTCTCGCCCATGCGGGCCAGAGCATCGGGCGCGTGCATGAGTTCCCGGCACCGGACACGAAGGGTCGCTTCGTCGTTGAGGCGCAGCAGATGTCCGGTGACACCGTCTTCCAGAAAATCCGTCTGTCCTCCATGATCGTAGCAGATCACCGGCAGCCCACTGGCCATGGCCTCGAGAAAGACGATGCCGAAACCCTCGTGCTGGCTGGTCGAGACGAAGAGGTCGCACATCTGCAGGACGCCGAACTTCTCTTCTTCGCTGACGAAGCCGAGAAAGTGCACCCGTGCCTCCACGCCGAGCTCGGAGGCGAGACGCCGGAGCGACTCTTCCTGGGGGCCGCTGCCGATGAGAAGGAGATGCGCCGCGGGGTCCTCCAGATCCTTCAGCATCCTGACGAGCTGGTCCATCGCCTTGCGTGCCACCAGCCGGCCCACGCTGACCATCAGGAAATCCGTGTCGCTGAATCCGTACGCCTTGCGGTCTGCCGGTGCCCAGGCCGGACGGCGGATGCCCAGGGGAATCAGGCGAGGCTCGATCTCGCGGGTGTAAAACTTGCCGACATTGGCAATGGTGTTGGCCGATTGCCCTACCACCTGGTCGGCATCCTTCAGCAGGTGGCGTATCCAGAGCCGAAGCAGTGCATGGCGGTGCGGCGACGATGCCTTGCTCGGGTCATAGAGATCGCCGCCGTGCACGGAGAGGACATTGGGCGTTCCCGTGCGGTGGGACAGGAAGCTTCCCACCGGGCCGCTCGGCAGGGCGAAGTGCGTGTTGATGATGTCGAATGGCTGCTCGCGGAAGAGCCGCAGGCCGTGCGCTGCGCCCATGGGCAGATAGGCCAGCATGGACGGCATGTTGGCTGCGGCCTGTTCGCGGCGAAAGAACACGGGCACCCGCTCGACCCGAACACCATTGACCACCTCCCGCCTCGGAAGCCCCAGGCCCTGGGAGGTCAGTACGGTGACCTCGTGCCGGTTCGCCAGTTCCTCGGCCAGCAGGGCGTTGATCACCCCGCCGCCGCCACCGAGTGGCGGGTATTCGAAATTGCAGAACAGGATCCGCATCGAGCCCCCCTGAAAACCGCCCGCCGGGAGGCGCGGACGGGTTTCTTACGATTCGGGAAATCAAGGTATAGTATGCTTCGGCAGCATTCCGCAAATCTGCAACGGGGAGAATAACACATGCCGAGGGACGAGGATCTGACAGCCCGAATGGAGCCGTTCGACTCCTTCTGGGAGGGGCCGGAGAACATAGAAAAGGGCTATGACAAGTTCTATCACTTCTATCGTCACAACTATCTTCCCCACATGCCGGCGGATCGCAAGGCGCGCACGCTGGTGATCAGCTGCGGGCCGGGCTATTTCGTCAACACGCTCGTGCGCGAGGGTTACGAGAACGTCCTGGGAATCGACTCGATGGAAGAGAAGGTCGCCCATGCGATCGCCCGGGGGCTGAACTGCCGGCAGGCCCGCGTGTTCTCCTTCCTCGAGCAGGAGGAGGATGCATCCTGGGATGTCATATTCTGCGAGCAGGAACTCAACCATCTGACCAAGCCCGAGATCCTCGAGTTTCTGTCGCTTGCCTATCGCAAGCTGAGACCGGGAGGCAGAATCATCGCGCATGGTCTGAACGGGGCGAACCCGATCACGGGCGCCGAAGCCCTGGCCCAGAATTTCGATCATTACAATACCTTTACCGAGTATTCCCTCCGGCAGGCACTGGAATACACGGGTTTCCGGGATGTACGGGTGTATCCGCTCAATCTGTACGTCTTCTGGCGCAACCCGCTCAACTATGTGCTGATTGCGCTCTCGGCGCTCTATACGGCGTTTTTCCGGGCCAGCTTCATCATGTACGGCAAGAGCAACCGGCTCTTCACCAAGAAGATCGGCGCAGTGGGCTATCGCTGAGAGCCGAGAGCAGACAGGCGCCGCCGGTCAGAGCAGGCCCTGCTGTTCGTACCATTCTGCGGTCTGGCGGGTGCCGGTGCGGAAATCGATGCGCGGTTCGAAGCCGAGCCTTTCCCGTGCCAGCGCGGGATCGAACCGGAAACTCTTGACGAAGAAATCCATCCGGCGCCGATGCAGGGGCGGCTGGATGCCGAGCGGGCGGCACACGGCCTCGAGCACGACGGCGGCGGCCATGAACGGGAACAGGGGGGCGCGGAATTTCCGCAGGGGCGTGCCCACTGCATCGGCGATGGTTTCCACCATCTCCTGGGTCGACAGCACCTCCCGGCCCACCAGATTGAATATGCCATCGAGGGCCGACTCGCGTTCGGCCGCCAGATACATCCCGTCGACGAGATCATCGACGTGGATGAGCTGGTGCAGGTTCTGCCCGGGACCGATCATGAAGAAGGCCCGCTTGCGTATGGCGCGAAACAGCTTGAGCAGCCGCCGGTCGCCGGGACCGTAGGTCTCGGAGATGCGAACGATGGTGACCGGCAGGCGATCGGCGAATTCGCGTACCACGCCTTCCGCTTCCAGCTTGGTACGCCCGTAGATGTTGGCCGGTCTCGGCGGGGTCTGCTCGTCGATGACGCCGTCGGCGGCTTCGCCGTACACGCCGATCGTGCTGCCGTGCACATAGCGCTGCACGCCGGCGTCACGGGCGGCTTCGAGGACGTTGCGGGTTCCCTCGACATTCACCTCGTGAAAATGCCGGTCGGGTACGTTGGCCTCGTGCTGAGCGGCAGCCAGATGGAACACCACGTCCACGCCGTCGAGCGCCCGTTCGAGCGCTGCCCTGTCGGTGACGGAGCCGAGTATCGGCTGGACGCCCGCGGCCTGCAGGCGGGCCAGATTGGCCTTCTCGGCCTCGGTGTTCGTCTGGCCATAGGCCACGACCTCGTGTCCCTTCTCCAGACTGCGGGTCGCCAGACGCGAGCCGATGAATCCGGTGGCGCCGGTGATCAGGATTTTCATGTGCTTGCTCCTTTCGGCAGGGATTCGGCGGCAAGCCAGTTGCCCAGACAGTCGAAACGGCGTGCCACGGCTGCTCGCTGTTCCGTCAGGGTGGTTTCGTTCCAGCCGAGCACTTCGCCGACGAGCCGGGCGGCATGATCCAGCACGGAATCACCGGGATGGCCGCCGGTGGCGAGATCCGTGCGCCGGAATACCACGTCGGCAAGCGAGAGCGCCATTTCGTTCCGCACGGCGTGCCGGATCTGTGCCGGAAGGACCCGGGTGGATTCGATGGGCTCGAGGTCTTCCGGGCCCCTGGCGCTGTCGAGGACCTCGCCATAGGCGGAACCGTGATTGTGGGCCAGCGACTCGGCCACTGCGGCATCGCCGGAGGGGAGCCGCCCGCGAATCTCGGCCACCAGGGCATCGAAATGGTCGAAGTCGCCGCCGTGGACGGGCAGTCGATCCGTGGGCGGACGGGCCGTCCGGAAACCGAGTTTCCTTGCGGCGAGGTCGACGGCCCGGGCCGAATCTCCGCGCGCCATGGTGTAGCGGATGCCGATCAGCGTGACCAGATTGCGGCATTCCCCCTGTCGTTCGTGATCGATCAGGACCGAGCGCTTGCCGTAGCTGAGATCCCTTGCATCCGGATCGTTTTCGCCGAAGGGCACGAGTCCCGCGTTGCAGATCGTGATGTCGTCAGGCGTCAGATTCAGCGTGGGGTAGGCCCAGTTGATCTCGTCCAGATAGCTCTCGAGCTGTTCCGGGGTGATCTCCAGGTGATCCGCGTCCCGTGGGTAGACCACGTGCCAGACGCCGACCAGCGTCCAGTCACGCCAGGGAACCAGGAACAGATGGCGGGCATCCCGGCTGAGAATGGCGTCCGGGTCCCGTGTTCGCGCGGAGACGGCCAGGGCGAGATCCGAGCCGAAACGCCTGCGTACCAGGAAGCAGGTGTCTCTGGAAAAGGTGGTTCGGGGCGGGGTGACGCCCGGTGTTCCGGCAAGCACCCGGGTCGCCCAGGGGCCGGCGGTGTTCAGAATGCAGCGCCCGCGAATCGGGATTTCCTCGCCCGAGACCAGATCGCGTGCCATCACGCCCGCCGCCTCCCTTGCGTCTTCGCCGTCGAGCAGACGGGTGACCTCGATGTGGTTGCACACGGTCGCACCGTGCTCGCTGGCCGAACGCACGAAACTCCAGGTCAGCCGGGTGGGGTTGTACATCTGGCCGTCGGCGAAGACGGCCGCTCCCGTGAGTCCCTCGGACGGAAGGTCCGGAAATTCGGCGAGGATCTCCTCTCTGGAGAGGAAGCGCGTGAGCGGAATGCGGCGAGCCGGATCGGCGATGCCCCGGTTGCGGTCCAGTGTCAGCAGATCGTAGAGCAGCATGCCGGTGCCGAGGAATGCCTTGCCCTTCCTGCCGTGTCCGTAGGTGGGGATGGCGATGGGCAGGGGATGTGCCAGGTGCGGCGCCACGCGCAGGAACGCACTGCGCTCGCGGCAGGAGGCCCGCAGCCGCGGCAGATCCAGGTGCTGAAGATAGCGGATGCCGCCATGGATCATCTTGAAGGAATTGGCCGAGGCGCCGGCACCGAAGTCGAGGCGTTCGAGCAGGGCCACCTTCATGCCGCGGAGCGTGGCGTCCCACGCTGCACAGGCGCCAAAGATGCCGCCACCGACGATGATGAGGTCGAAGGTTTCATCGGCCAGAGCGGCCAGCGGTCTTTGCATGTCCTTTCCCGGGTCTCCCTGGAACCGATTCGTGTCGTTATCTCCGCTTCGGTGGGAAGATACCAGAAAAGCGCATCACTCTCATGCAGAAG
>JALVEM010000101.1 GCA_027030825.1 Thiohalobacter sp. | reverse complement strand
TGAATTCTTCTCGGCATTCGTTGCCGCCCAACATTAGCGACATCGCATGTACTTCAATTCTCAACTCATTGGTTTCCATGATTTTTTTCTCGTTCCGGGTCATCGAAACCATGAAATATCCTTGAATTGCTTGAAATTTCCCGAAGTCTTGCGCAGATTCGTGCTCAAGCCATTGTTCATCCGGCCGATACGATCACCATGCGGCTGAGGCACAGGGGACAGCCTCCAGACCGCATCCAGCGCGCGACAGGGACGTCCGCATTGTTTTTGCCTTTGTCTTTTGTGTTTTGTGTTTCGGAATGCATGACCGTGCGTTCCGATTTTTGCGAGTTGCGAGTGGACCTGGCGCTGTGCGCCGACTGACAAGAGGGCAGGGATCGATGCCGACCATTGTGATCGTGGATGACCAGAGCTTCTCCCGAAACACGCTCGTTCGACTGTCGGAAGATTTCGCGAAAGACATTCAGACCGAGGCATTCTCCCATCCGGAAGAGGCACTCCACTGGCTGAACTGGTTCGATGCCGATCTCATCATCACGCGTTACGACCTGCCCGACATCACCGGGGTGGAATTCATCCGCCAGGTGCGTCAGCTGCCCCGCTGCAAGCATGTGCCGCTGCTGATCCTGACCAGCCCCGAAGACCGCTATGGCCGCTATGCCGCGCTCGATGCCGGGGCCACCGACATGCTCCAGGAACCCGTGGATCACGTCGAGTGCCGGGTCCGGTGCCGCAACCTGCTGACCCAGTACCAGCAGTACCGGATCATTCAGGACCGGGCCCGCTGGCTGGAATCCCGCGTCAGCGAGGCGGTCAACGCCCTGCGCATCCGCGAGCAGGAAACCCTGCTGCGGCTGGCCAAGGCCGGCGAATATCGGGACGAGGAGACCGGCAATCACGTCTTCCGCATGGCGAAGTACGCCCGGCTGATCGCCGAGGCCCTGGGCGAGGACGAGGAAACCTGCCACATCATCGAACTGGCCGCGCCGATGCACGACATCGGCAAGATCGGCGTGCCCGACCATGTGCTGCGCAAGCCGGGCCGACTGACGCCGGAAGAATTCGAGATCATGAAGCAGCACACGGTGATCGGCTACGAGATCCTCAAGGACAGTCCCTCGCAGTTCCTGCAGATGGGCGCCGTGATCGCCCTGCGGCATCACGAGAAATTCAACGGCACCGGCTACCCGCACGGACTGCGTGGCGACGACATCCCCCTCCCCGCCCGCATCGTGGCCGTGGCGGACGTCTACGATGCGCTCACCAGCAAGCGACCCTACAAGGAAGGCTGGACCACCCGCGACTCGGTGGAATACCTCATGCAGCAGAGCGGCCGACACCTGGATCCACGCTGCGTGGAGGCCTTCCTGGACCAGATCGACAAGGTGCGCCGCATCCAGCACCTGCTGGCCGACAGGGACACCGAAACCGCCGAATCCATGCCTTCGGCCTCGGATTCCGGGCACGTCGCCTGATCCGAACCCGCATTCGCGCCTCGCGTGTCCATCACGCATAATAGGGCGCCATGGCCGCCAGAAAGGAAGTCTCCGCGTTCGTGCACGATGCGCCTGACGCGCTCGGGGTACTGATCGCCAATCTGGGCACGCCGGAGGCACCCACTCCCGAGGCGGTACGCCGCTATCTGGCCGAATTCCTGTCCGATCCCCGGGTGGTGGAATTCCCGCGCATCCCCTGGTGGCTGATCCTGCACGGCATCATCCTCCGCATCCGCCCGAAACAGGTGGCGCGCAGCTACGCCAGCATCTGGACGCCGGACGGCTCGCCCCTGCTGGTCACCTCGCGCGCCCAGGAAACGGCCCTGCAACGGGAACTGGAACGCCGCCTGCGGCTGCCCGTGAAGGTGGCGCTCGGCATGCGCTACGGCCGGCCTTCGATCGAGTCGGCCATGACCGAACTGCGCAAGGCGGGATGCCACCGACTGCTGGTGCTGCCGCTCTATCCGCAGTATTCCTCCACCACCACGGCCTCGGTCTTCGACGAGGTGATGCGCGTCCTCTCCACCTGGCGCTGGATCCCGGAGACCCGTTTCATCCAGCACTATCACGATCACCCCGACTACATCGAGGCGCTCACCGACAGCATCCGGCACTTCTGGACCAAGGAAGGCCGCCCCGACCGCCTGCTGTTTTCCTTCCACGGCATCCCGAAACGCTACCAGCGCAACGGCGACCCCTATTTCTGCGAATGCCACAAGACCGCGCGTCTGGTCGCCGAGCGGCTGCAGCTGGAACCGGACCGCTGGCAGGTCGCCTTCCAGTCCCGCTTCGGGCGCGAGGAATGGCTGCGCCCCTACGTCGACGAGACGCTCGCCGAATGGGGCCGGCAGGGCGTGGAAAGCGCGCATGTGATCGCACCGGGATTCAGCGCCGACTGCCTGGAGACGCTGGAGGAGCTCAACATCCAGAATCGTGAGCTGTTCCTGAAATCCGGTGGCCAGCGCTTCGAGTACATTCCCGCACTCAACGCCCATCCCGCCCACATCGAGGCACTCGCCAGTCTCGTCGAACGCCACATCGGTGGCTGGCCCGAAGCCGACCCGGAACGCACCCCGGAACGTGACCGCCTCGAACGCCTGCAGCGGCTGGAGCGGGCCAGGGCGCTGGGCGCCGACACCTGACAGTCCCTGCTTGATTCGCATCAAAGACCCGACAATTCATATGGTTTATCAAGGCATGGTGAATTTCTGATGCTCAAGCGAAGGAGGACACCATGTCTTTGCGCACCCCCTCATCCCGGCACTTCCGCACCGCCCCGCTGGCCGCAGCCCTGGCGCTCGCCGTGAGCGGCACGGTCCAGGCCGCCGATTCGATCACCGAGGCCCTGGTGGGCGGCAAACCCGTGCTCGACATGCGCCTGCGTTACGAAAACGTGGATCAGGACGGTATCGCCAACGATGCCGATGCCCTCACGCTGCGCACCCGGCTCGGCTATGGCACCGGCGAGTACATGGGCGTGAGCCTGTTCGGCGAGTTCGAGGACACCACGCCGGTCACCGACGACGACTACAACAGCGGGCGCAACGGCAAGACGACCTACCCCGTGGTGGCCGACCCGGATGTCACGGCTGTCAACCAGGCCTTCATCCAGTACACGGGGCTTTCCGACACCCGGCTGCGCTACGGCCTGCAACGGGTGATCCTCGACAACGCCCGCTTCGTCGGCAACGTGGGCTGGCGGCAGAACGAGCAGACCTTCCAGGGCTTCACGCTGGTCAACACCAGCCTGCCGGACACCACCATCGTCTATGGCTATGTCACGGAGGTCCACACCATCACCGAAACGCGGATCGATACGCGCTCGCATCTGGTCAACGTGTCCTATGCCGGCCTGCCGTTCGGCAAGCTCACGGGCTACGGCTACTTCCTCGATCTGCGCGGCCCGGCATCCAACAAGACGCTGGGCGTGCGCTTCGCCGGCAAGCAGGACATGGACGGCTTCAGTCTGCTCTATGCGCTCGAATACGCCAAGCAGACCGACTACAAGTCCGGTGACGGCCGGATCGACGCCGACTACACCCTGATCGAACTGGGCGGCAGCCTGCAGGGCATCACGGCCAAGGTCGGCTACGAGGTGCTGGGCGCCGACAACTATTCCGGCTTCGAGACGCCGCTGGCCACCAAGCACGCCTTCAACGGCTGGGCGGACAAGTTCCTGGGCACGCCGACGGACGGGCTGGAGGACCTCTACGTCTCGGTCGGCGGCAAGCTGGCCGGCGTGAAACTGCTCGCGGTCTACCACGACTTCTCCTCCGATCGCGGCAGCACCGACTACGGCACGGAATGGGATCTGCTGGCCGTGAAGAAGTTCGGGAAACATTATTCGCTGGGCGTGAAATACGCCAACTACAATGCGGACCAGTTCGCCACCGACACTACCAAGTTCTGGCTCTGGGCCGGAGTGAAGTTCTGATCGATCTCCTTCAGCGGCGGCGTCTCCTCTCCGGCCCGGGGCGCCGCCGCCTTTCTTCGCGTATCGAATCCCGCTTCTCCAGAAGGCAGAGAAAGAAACCTTCCATGATGCCGTCGGGCAGGATGCGCACGGCATGGCGCAGCCTTTCGTCGAACCGGCTGCCGCGCCACTGCGTCAGTCCCTGGCGGGCATTCGCAAACGGCAGCTGGACGGGCAGCACCTCGATGGCATCGCC
>JALVEM010000100.1 GCA_027030825.1 Thiohalobacter sp. | reverse complement strand
AAAGCCTGCTCACCCGCCATGTCCAAGGGGACCGCATGTCGCCATGATGCGCTGCAGAGGCCTGTCTGCATGGCTGTTCGTCCTCGGCGCCTGGCTTGCGTGCCTTTGGCTGCCCCTACCTGCGGGCGCGGAACCTCCCACGCCCGCCACGCTCGATGCCCTGCTCGGTCAGCTCGCCTCGCACGAGGGCATCGACGAGAGCCTGCGCGATCGTGCGGCGGCGCGCGTGAGCGAGGCGAAGAACTGGCTGAGCGAGGCCGAGCGGCTCCGAGAAGCCACCGCAGCGTTGCAGAAGGAGATCCGCGCCGGCAGCGGCGGCGTCGAAAAGCTCCGTCGAGAAGCCGAAAAGCTCCGCAGAGAACCCGCACCGGACCTGAAGCAGCTGGAGAAACTGCCACAGAACAGGCTCGAGGCCCGCATGGCGGAGGCGCAGCTCGAACTCCAGAGGGCCAGGCAGGCCCTGGCGGAGGCGGAGCGGACCCTTTCGGACCTGATCGCTGCCGCCACCCAGGGCGGCGAGGAGATCGCCACGACCCGCCGCCAGCTCGACGAGACGCGGTCGACGCTGTCCGGCCTCGATCAGGGCCACATCGATCCGCGGCTGCTGCCCATCGAAAAGGCCTGGCTGCAGGCGCGTGAGGCCTGGCTCGCTGCCCGTCTCGACTACCTCACGCTGCGACAGGGCAACCTCGCCCTGCTCACGGATCGCGCCCAGGCGCGGCGCGACCTGCTGGCGGCCCGGCTGGAAACCATCCAGAAACGGGTCGACGCCCTCCGCGAGGCGTTGCAGACGATCCGCAGAACCGCGGCGGCCCGGGAAACGGAACAGGCCCAGACCGCGGTTGAAGAAGCGCCCCCGGAACTGCGCCGGCTCCAGCAGGAGATCACGCGGCTGCTCGAGGAAAAACAGCGCGTGGTGGCCGAGGAAACCGAGGCGAGCGAGCGGCTCGAAGCGAAGCGGGCGCTGCTCGACGAGCTGCGCAGCGACAGGAAACGCATCACCCACCTGGTTTCGCTGGGCGGACGCGGCGAGACCCTCTCGGCGCTCCTCCAGAAGCGGCTCTCCGCACTGCCCTCGCTCGAACAGCTGCGGCAGGAAGACCTGGAGATCCAGAAGCGTCTGAACGCCGCCGTGATGCGGCAGCTCGAGCTCGACGAACGGCTGCGCAGGAACCGGAATCTCGACGCCGCACTGGAGCAGCTGCTCGCCACGGTCGATGCGCAGGCCGATCCGGCCCGCCTGCACCGGCTGCGAGCTGCCGCCCGCCGGCTGCTCGACGAGCGGCGCGACACCCTCATGGACCTGCTCAAGACCTACACCCGCTACATCAGCCGCCTCTCGGAACTCGATGCCGACCTCAGGCAGCTGCTGGACCTGGTGGCCGATTACCGACGCTACCTGAACGAACAGCTGCTGTGGATGCCCAGCGCGCGGCTGCTGCCCCTGCCCGATCCCCTGACTCTCCTGCAGGGCATCCGTTGGCACCTGGCGCCCTCGACCCTGGCGACGGCCGGCCGCGACCTCGCCAGGGCGGTGAAGCAGCGGCCGGATCTGGCCCTGCTGTATCTGGCGATCGCCCTGGGCACCCTGGCCGCCCGTCCGCGTCTGCGCGACCATCTCGACCGGCTGGGCGATCGCACCCGCAGCCTCCGCTCGGACCGCTGGATCGCCTCGCCGATCGCACTCGTGGAGAGCCTGCTGCTGGCACTCCCGCTGCCCGCCGTCCTGCTGGGCACCGCACGCCTGCTGCACCACCTCGAGTCCGCCTCGGCCACGTCGCGAATCCTCGGCGACGGCCTGAACGCGGCCGGCCAGCTCCTTCTCGCCCTGGCGCTGTTGCGCGTCCTGTGCAGGGAAAAAGGACTGGCGCCAAGGCATCTGCGCTGGTCACCCACCTTCTGCCGCCAGCTTCGTCAGGAACTCGTCTGGTTCCTGCCCCTGGCAACCGTGCTGGCCTATCTCACCGGCACGGGCGGCAGCGGTGAAGGCCGCCCGGCCGAAGTGCTCATGCTGGGACGGCTGGCCTTCCTGGCGTTGCTGGTGGCGATCATGCTGCTCGTCTGGCGCCTGGGTCGGCTGCGCGCACCGGCCCTGCAGGAACTGGCCAGGCGGCGTCATCCCGGCCCCTGGCTGCGCTATCACGCCCTGTGGTTCCCGCTGGCGCTGCTCGTCCCCGCGGGACTGATCGCCGCCAGCCTGGTGGGCTACTACTATTCCGCGCTCTACCTGGCCGAACGCCTCCACCTGACCCTGTGGTCCATCCTCGCGCTCCATGTCGCACGCGATCTGCTGCTGCGCGCCCTGACGCTCACGCAGCGTCGCCTGCGCCTGGAGGAGGCCCTGCGCAAGCGGGAAGAGCGCCGCCTGGCGGGCGAAAGCGAGCCCGCCGACGCCGCTGCCCAGGGAGACAATCTGGTCGTCGAGGAGCCCGAGCCCGACATCGGCCAGCTGAGCGCCCAGGTCCGCCAGCTGGTCCAGACCGGTTACCTGATCGGCCTGTTCCTCGTCGTCTGGCTGATCTGGTCCGACGTCGTTCCGGCGCTGCGCTTCCTCGACGCCGTGACCCTGCCCATCACCACCTCGAAGCAGGTCAACGGCGTCCTGCAGGACGTGCCCATGACCCTGGGCGATCTGCTCTCCGGACTCCTGCTGGCCGCCTTCACCCTGCTGGTGGCGCGCAATCTGCCTGCGGTCCTCGAGCTCAGCCTGCTGCAGCGCCTGCCCGTCTCGCGGGGGGCCGCCTATGCCATCAAGGCCGTCTCCCAGTACACGGTGGCCCTGCTCGGCGTGCTGCTCATCTTCAATTCGCTGGGGCTGCAGTGGTCCAGCGTCCAGTGGCTGGTGGCAGCGCTCGGTGTCGGACTCGGCTTCGGCCTGCAGGAGATCGTCGCCAACTTCATCAGCGGCCTCATCCTGCTCTTCGAGCAACCGATCCGGGTCGGCGACGTGGTGACCGTCGAAGGCATCACCGGGACCGTCACCCGTATCCGCATCCGGGCCACCACCATCGTCAACTGGGACCGCCAGGAACTGGTGATTCCCAACAAGTCCTTCATCACGGGCCAGCTCATCAACTGGACCCTGTCCGACACCGTCAACCGGGTGATCATCACCGTCGGCATCGCCTACGGCAGTGACGTGGAACGCGCCCTCGCGCTGCTGGAAGAGGCAGCCAGAGAACACCCGCTGGTGCTCGACGACCCGCCCCCGCGCGTCACCTTCGAGGAGTTCGGCGACAACGCCCTGACCCTGCGCCTGCGCGCCTACCTGGACAATCTCGACTATCGGCTGACGCTCATCACCGACCTGCACCGCATGATCAACGAAAAGTACGCCGAGGCCGGCATCGAGATCGCCTTCCCGCAGCGCGACCTGCACCTCGACACCCGCCGGCCGCTGGAGATCGTGCTGCGGGAGGAAGCGAAAGGTTCATAGCCACGGAAACACGCGGAAATCGCGGAAAGGAGATTTCAGCCACGAAATCCACGAAACCCCCACGAAAAGATGGCCACGGAAAACACGGAAACCACGGAAAGGGAGGATTGCGTGTTCCATGCTGCCCGATTTTGTTTGGCGTCAGACCACGGCGACCATTTCGGGCGGGTGGTTTTTTCTTCTCGTCATTCCGGGCGAGCAGTTTTTTCTTCTCGTCATTCCGGGCGAGCGGAGCGAGACCCGGAATCCAGAAACCACATCCATCCGAGCACTGCGGGTTGTATCCTTTTCTGGATCCCGGATAGCCCGCTGCGCGGTCTTCCGGGATGACATCGACTTTGTCATTCCGGCCAAGCGACCCCGGCCTCGAGCCGGGGGAGCGCGAGCCGGAATCCAGAGAGCACCATGATCCATGCCACCGTGGTTTGTTCTCTTCCTGGATTCCGGACAAGTGCTTCGCACTTTCCGGAATGACTGGAGGCATGGACCCCGGATAGCGCGCTGCACTTCGTCCGGGGCGACGGAAATCAATGCATTATCTCGGCGTTCTCTGCGGCTCTGCGTTCAGGGTCTGATACGTCACAAGGAACAGTCCTTTCCGTGGTTTCCGTGTTTTCCGTGGCTATCTTTAGGTGGATTTCGTGGCTGCAGATCCCTGCGCCCTCTGCGTCCAGAATCCGAAACACCTGATTCTGAATTCTGAATTCTGAATCCCGGCTTCCATTTCACGCCTTG
>JALVEM010000099.1 GCA_027030825.1 Thiohalobacter sp. | reverse complement strand
GCCAGGCGCTTTGCCCCGGCCTTTCCCCCCCTTAAGGCCGGGGCTTTTTCATTTGCTGGCTGTTGAAAAGCTGCTGCGAATCCCGTCTGCGGTGTTGCGCGCTGCTCGCCTTCGTCCCTCTGTAGCCGGTCAGTCAGACATGTCCAGCCAGCGGACGATTCGCTCCCGAGCCTCCTCCAGCCCGAGTCCGCTGTGTGCGGAGAAGGCCTGCAGGGTGGCCGGCACACCGGCGCGATCGAGTTCGCGCTGCACCTCGCGCAGCTGCTTCTGGCGGGCGCCGTGCTTCAGCTTGTCGGCCTTGGTGAGCAGGATGTGCACCGGTAGGCCGGCCTCCCTGCACCAGTGCAACAGGGCCCGGTCGGTGTCCTTCAGCGGGTGCCGGATGTCCATCAGCAGGACGAGTCCGACCAGGGTGCGGCGGGTCTCGAGATAGGCCTGCAGGTGGCGCTCCCAGCGGGCCTTCACTTCCTGCGAGACCCGGGCGAAACCATAGCCGGGCAGATCCACCAGCCGGTGTTCGCCGGCGGGATCGACGGCGAAGAAATTGATCAGCCGGGTGCGCCCGGGTGTCTTGCTGGTGCGGGCCAGCCCGCGTTGCCCGGTGATGCGGTTGAGAGCGCTGGACTTGCCGGCGTTGGAACGACCGGCGAAGGCGACCTCGCGCCCCGTATCGGGTGGCGCCTGGTCCGGTCGTTCCGCGCTCTTGAGAAAGCGCGTGCCGGAGAGGATGCGGGCATGCGGTGTCATGGCAGTATATTACCGAAAGTTGAATTGCCCTGTGGGTGCTGGTATAAATCGGCGATCCTTCCGGCCCCGGTTCCGCCGGAGCGGTCCGGATTTCTTGAGCATTCGGGAGATCGACGATGAAAAGACCCATGACTCTGGTTGCGCTGCTCGGCGCAGCACTGGTGTATGCCTCCGGTCCTGCCGTGGCGGCCGGCGACCCGGCGGCCGGCAAGAAGAAGGCGGCGGCCTGCGCGAGCTGCCACGGGCCGGACGGCAACAGCCCGAATCCGGAATGGCCCAAGCTGGCCAGCCAACACGCCAGGTACATCGTCAAGCAGCTCAAGGATTTCAAGGAAGGCCGCCGCAAGAACAGCCTGATGTCGCCGATGGCGGCACCGCTTTCGGACCAGGATCGCGAGGATCTGGCCGCCTATTTCGCCAGCCAGCCGATTTCTCCCGGCGAGGCCGATCCCAAGCTCGTCAAGCTGGGCGAGAAGATCTGGCGCGGCGGCAACAAGAAGACCGGCGTGTCCGCCTGCATGGCCTGCCACGCGCCCAACGGTGTCGGCAATCCGCAGGCCAATTTCCCGCGCCTGGCCGGGCAGCATGCCAAATATGTGGAGATCCAGCTGAAGGCCTTCCGTTCCGGGGAACGCGCCAACGATGCCGGCAAGATGATGCGCAACATCGCCGCGAAGATGACCGACGAGGAGATCGCGGCCGTGGCCTCCTACGTGCAGGGCCTGCGTCCCTGAGCCGGTTCCGGAGCCGCTGCTTCCGCGAGGCCGCCGCAGGGCGGCCTCGTCGTTTCTGGCGGGCGGACAGGGATTCATCTATCATTCAGCCGGCCCGTGTCACCCTGCATGGACACGCAGCATCGACCAAGGAGAACCATCCATGAGCATCTTCCGCCGGTTTCTGGGGATCGTCGTCACAGCGTGTCTGCTGGCCGTGCCGCTTGCAGGCCAGGCGCTGGAAGAGGGCAAGGAGTACGCCCGCGTGCCCGTGTCCGTGCCACCCGAGACGCCGGGCAGGATCGAGGTGATCGAATTCTTCTGGTACGGCTGCCCGCATTGCTATCACCTGGAGCCCCATGTCGAGCAATGGGTCTCTAACCTGCCGGATGATGTCGTGTTCAGGCGGGTGCCGGCGGTGCTCGGGCCCTCCTGGGAGCCGCTGGCGCGGGCCTATGTGGTGGCCGACCTGCTGGGGGTGCTCGACCGGATCCACAAGCCCCTGTTCGATCGCCTTCACAAGGAGCGCAAGCGCATCCGCAATCTGAACGAGCTGCGCGAATTCTTCGTCGAGCAGGCCGGTGTCGATCCGAAGGCCTTCGACCAGACCTACAACTCCTTCGCCGTCGTGGCGCGCATCAATCGCGCGAAGCAGCTCGGCAAGCGGTTCGGCATCACGGGGGTGCCTGCCTTCGTGATCAACGGCAAGTACCGCACTTCCGTGTCCATGGCGGGCGGCGAGGATCGCCTGTTCGAGGTCATCGACGCTCTGGTGGACCGGGAACGGAAGGCGCTCGCTTCGCAGGAGAAGACGGCGCCTTGAAGGCCGCCGAACTCTTCGTCCGCTGCCTCGAGAACGAGGGCGTCGAGGTCGTCTTCGGCGTGCCGGGCGAGGAGAACCTCGACCTCATGGAGGCGCTCGACGCCTCCTCCATCCGTTTCATCACCTGCCGGCACGAACAGGGTGCGGCCTTCATGGCCGACGTCTACGGCCGCCTCACCGGTCGGGCAGGCGTCTGTCTGGCGACCCTCGGGCCGGGCGCGACCAATCTCGTGACCGGCGTGGCCGATGCCAACATGGATCATGCCCCGCTGGTGGCCATCGCCGGCCAGGCCGACAGCAATCGCCTGCACAAGGAAAGCCACCAGGTGCTCGACCTGCAGCAGATCTTCGATCCGCTGTGCAAGCATTCCTTTCGCGTGCTCACCCGGTTCGTGATTCCGGAGGTGGTGCGCAAGGCCTTCAAGCTGGCCCAGACCGAGAAGACCGGCGCCTGTTTCATCGAGCTCCCGGAGAACATCGCCAAGCTCGAGGTCGACGACCGGCCCCTGCGCGTGACCCAGCCGGTGCCCCCGGAGCCGCCGGAGGAACAGATCGCGCGGGCCGCCGAGCTGATCGGCGCCGCGCGCCATCCCATCGTGCTGGCCGGCAACGGCGTGATCCGCGGCGGCGCCTGTCGCGAGCTGGCGGAATTCGCCGAGCGGCTCAACATTCCGGTCGCCAACACCTTCATGGCCAAGGGGGCCATTCCCTTCCGGCATCCCACCGCACTCGGCAGCGTGGGGCTGCAGGCCACGGACTACGTCAACGTGGGCTTTCACCAGGCCGACGTGATCGTCTGCGTGGGCTACGACCTGGTGGAATACCACCCGCACCTGTGGCATCCCACGCGCGACCGCACCATCATCCATGTGGATGCCACGCCGGCGGAGGTCGATGCCCATTACGAGGTGGCCGTCGGTGTGGTGGGCGATCTGCGCAACTCGCTGCCGCGGCTGGCCGAGCGCGCGACGCCGCACGAGGGGGCGCATCTGCGCGTGCTGCGCCAGATGCTGATCGAGGACATGAACCAGCATGCCCGTGACACCGACTGGCCGGTCAAGCCGCAGAAGCTCATCTGGGATCTGCGCACGGCGATGGACCTGCAGGACATCGCCATCTGCGACGTGGGCGCCCACAAGATGTGGATGGCGCGCATGTTCCGCGCCGAGTACCCCAACACCTGCCTCATTTCCAACGGTTTCGCCAGCATGGGCATTGCCGTGCCGGGCGCGGTGGCGGCGAAGCTGGTGCATCCGGAGCGGCGGGTGGTGGCGGTGACCGGTGACGGGGGATTCATGATGAACTCGCAGGAAATCGAGACGGCCATCCGGCTCGGTCTGGCCTTCGTGATCCTGATCTGGAACGACGGCGGCTACGGGCTCATCGACTGGAAGCAGCGCAGCCAGTTCGGCCATGCCTCGCACGTGAAGTTCGGCAATCCGGACTTCGTCCGCTACATCGAATCCTTCGGCGGCAAGGGGTATCGGGTGGAGCGCACCGAGGACCTGCTGCCGATCCTGCGCGAGGCCTTGAGCCAGGACAGGGTCACGGTGGTGGATTGTCCTGTAGACTATTCGGAAAATCTGAAACTCACGGAGAAACTGGGATCCCTGGTCAGTCCGCTGTGATGGCAACGAGCTGCATACACCCCCTGGCCGAGCACATTCCGAGCGAGGCCCCCGTGCACAATACCGGCCAGAAGCTGAAGATCCTCAGCTTCAACGTCCAGACCGGCATCACCACCCGGCGCTACCGGCACTACATCACCCACGGCTGGAAGCACGTGCTGCCGCATGCCGAGCGCTTCCGCAATCTCGACCGCATCGCGGAACTGGCCCGGGAATACGACATCGTGGGGCTGCAGGAAGTCGACGCCGGCAGTCTGCGCAGCGGGT
>JALVEM010000098.1 GCA_027030825.1 Thiohalobacter sp. | reverse complement strand
CCAGTGGATGTTATCCGTCTATGTCGTCCATCCCGGCGGCATCTTTATTTCCCGGGCGTGGCGAGTGCCTGCTTGGCGGGTGCGCCCGGGCGTTCGCGGACCAGTCGGGGCACCAGATAGCCGGGCAGTCGCGCCTGCAGCCGGGCGTGGAGGGTCCGGGCACGGTCGTCCGGCACCAGGAAGTGGGCGGCGCCCGCGACCGGGTCGAGCTGGTGGAGATAGTAGGGCATCACCCGGGCATCGAAGAGCCGCTCGGAGAGCTCGGCCAGGATGTCCGGCGCGTCGTTGACGCCCGCGAGCAGCACGGACTGGTTGAGAAGGCGCACGCCGGCGGCGTGGAGCCTGCGGCAGGCATCGCGTACCTCAGGGTCGATCTCGGCCGGGTGATTGGCGTGGATCACCATCACCCAGGGCAGACGCCCTTCTCCGGCCACCGCCAGCAGGCCCGGATCGACGCGGGCGGGCAGCACCACCGGCAGGCGGGTGTGGATGCGCAGGCGTCGCACGTGAGGCAGCGCCTCCAGAGCCGAGGCCAGTTCGCGCAGCCGGGCATTGGATAGCGTCAGCGGATCGCCGCCGCTGAGGATGACTTCCTCGATGTCGTCGTGTCCGGCCAGCCAGTCGAGCAGACCCTGCCGGTGTTCCGCTGTGAGCCGGGCCTCGGCATAGGGGTAGTGGCGGCGGAAACAGTACCGGCAGTGGATCGCGCAGGCGCCGGTGGTCACGATCAGTGCGCGGCCGGCGTACTTGTGGATGAGCCCCGGCACCGGGCTGGCCGAGGATTCCTCCAGGGGGTCGGTGGTGAAGCCGGGCACGGGCACGGTTTCCTCCGCCACCGGCAACACCTGCCGCAGCAGGGGGTCGGCAGGGTCGCCGCGGCGCATGCGCCGGGCGTAGGCGCGGGGGACACGCAGCGGGAATGCGCGATCGCCGACCGGATCGGCGAGCCGCGCGGGCAGGCCCAGCCATTCGAGCAGTGCGGCGGGATCCCGGAAGCCCTCGGCGAGCTCGCGCTGCCAGCCGCCGGCATGGCCGGTGCCGGGGGATCGCGGTATGATAGGCGCCCGTTTCGTCATCCATTGCTTCCTTGTCGCTGGTGCCCGTGTGCCAGGGGGTGGACGGGAGAGCCCGCATTATCTGGAGAGCGGAGAATCCATGGCAAGCTACAGTACCAATGAATTCCGGCGGGGACTCAAGGTCATGATCGACGGCGATCCCTGCACGATCGTGGAAAACGAGTTCGTCAAGCCCGGCAAGGGCCAGGCCTTCAACCGGGTCAAGCTGCGCAATCTCCGGACCGGACGGATCTGGGAGCGCACCTTCAAGTCGGGCGAGAGCGTGGAGGCGGCCGACGTCATGGACGTCGACATGCAGTACCTCTACAACGACGGGTCGCAGTGGCATTTCATGCATCCCGAGACCTTCGAGCAGGTTGCCGCCGGCGAGGCAGCGGTGGGCGATGCGAAGAAATGGCTCAAGGAGCAGGACGTCTGCACCGTCACCCTGTGGAACGGTGAACCCATCAGCGTCACCCCGCCCAATCACGTGGTGCTCAAGGTCGTGGACACCGAACCCGGCGTGCGCGGCGACACGGCGCAGGGCGGCAGCAAGCCGGCCACGCTCGAGACCGGCGCCGTGGTGCAGGTGCCGCTGTTCATCGACATCGGCGACGAGATCAAGGTCGATACCCGCACCGGCGAATACATCGCGCGCGCCAGCAAGGGCTGAGTCCGCATGAGATCCGGCGACGGGTGGGCGCCAGCGGCCGACCGTCGCGCACTCGAGCTGCGTGCCCGGGTCAATGCCCGCATCCGCGAGTTCATGGTCTCGCGCGGCATCCTCGAAGTGGAAACCCCGGCCCTGCTGCAGGCGGTGGATCCGGCGGCCGCACTGCAGCCGTTCCGGGTCGAGGCCGGAGACGGTCGTCGCTGGCTGCACACCTCGCCCGAACTGCCCATGAAGCGGCTGCTCGCTGCGGGGAGTGGCCCGATCTATCAGCTCTGCCACGTGTGGCGCGACGGCGAACGCGGTCGGCGTCACAACCCGGAATTCACCCTGCTCGAATGGTACCGGCCCGGATTCTCGCTGTCCGCGCTGATGGACGAGGTGGAGGCACTGGTCCATCACGTGACCGAGGGTATTCGCGAGCTGCCGGCCCCCTTTCTGCGCCTCTCCTGGGCGGAGGCCATGACCCGCTGCGCGGGGCTCGCGGATCCGCACCGGGCGGACATTCCCGCACTGCGCGAGACGCTGGCGGTTGCCGGCGTCGATGTGGCCGATGCCGGTGGCGAGGCGCTGGACGCCTGGCGCGATCTGGTGCTCGTCCACTGCGTGGAACCCGCCCTGCCGCCGTCCGTGTTTCTGCATGACTACCCGGCAAGCCAGGCCGCGCTGGCCCGCATCCGGCCGGGAGACCCGCCCGTGGCCGAGCGGTTCGAGTGCTATCTCGGCGGCATGGAGCTGGCCAACGGCTTTCTCGAGCTGACCGACCCCGTGGAGCAGCGGCGGCGCTTCGAGGCCGAGAACCGCGCGCGCGCGGCCGCCGGACTCGAACCCCTGCCGATCGACGAGGCATTCCTGGCCGCGCTCGAGGCCGGTCTGCCGGAATGTGCCGGGGTGGCGTTGGGCGTGGATCGTCTGCTGATGTGGCTGACGGGGGCCGATGCCATCGACGCGGTGCTGGCCTTTCCCTGGGAACGCGCTTGATGGGACCGCCCCGGCCCGAGAATAATGGCGGCCGGGATGGGGCGTAGGCGAGGGGGAGCATGAGCGAGGGCAGTCCGGCGCAACTCCGGATCGAAGGCAGCCATGTGTATCTGGCCGGCGACTGGACGCTGGGACGGGTCGATGCCCGTGTGCCTGCCCTGGAGGACCTCGCCCGCCGGGGAGGCGGCCATTGGGTCTTCGATTTCTCCGGCGTCACCGCGCTCGACACCACGGCGGCCTGGCTGATCGTGCGGACCTGGCGTCGGCTGGCGGAGCAGGGCGCGGGCATCGAACGCACGGGCCTCGCCGAACGCTATCGCTCGCTGTTCGACGAGATCGAGGGTTACGCGCGCGAGCCGCTGCTGCCGCCACCGCCGCCCCGCCCGGGGCTGCTGGCCACGCTGGGCCGCCAGATCGTCGAGGGGTTCGACGAGCTGTTCGGCTTTCTCGCCTTCACCGGCGAGGCCTTTCTCCAGCTGGTGCGCGTGCTCCCGCGGCCGCACCGGATCCGCTGGCGGGCCCTGTTCGCCGACCTGGAGGAGGCGGGCGCCCGGGCCCTGGGGATCGTCGGGCTGCTCTCCTTTCTGATGGGGGTGGTGATCGCCTATCAGGCCGCGGTACAGCTGCGTCTGTACGGCGCGAACCTCTACGTGGCGGATCTGGTGGCGCTGTCCATGGTCCGCGAGCTGGGTCCGCTGCTGGCCGCCATCATCATCGCCGGGCGCACCGGTTCGGCCTATGCCGCCCAGATCGGGACCATGAAGGTGAACGAGGAGATCGACGCCCTGCGTGCGCTCGGTGTCTCGCCCCTGGACGTGCTGGTGGTGCCCAAGATGCTATCGCTCACCATGGCCCTGCCGCTGCTGGCGGTCTTCGGCATCATCGCCGGTGTCCTGGGCGGCATGGTGATGGCCGGGCTGCTGCTGGATCTGAGCGCCGGGGTGTTTCTCGACCGGGTCGGCGACGCCGTGAGCCTGCGCTCGTTCCTGCTCGGCGTGGGCAAGGCGCCGGTGTTCGCCGTGATCATCGCACTGGTGGGCTGTTTCCAGGGCTTCCGTGTCCAGGGCAGCGCCGCCAGCGTGGGCCGGCACACCACGCTGGCCGTGGTGCAGTCGATCTTTCTGGTGATCGTGGCCGATGCCCAGTTCTCGGTCTTCTTCAGCTGGCTGGGGATCTGAGATGGACGGGGCCGTGATCGAGATCCATGACCTCGTGACCCGGTTCGGGGACCACGTGGTCCACGACCGGCTCGCGCTTTCCGTGCGCCGCGGCGAGATCCTGGCCCTGGTGGGGGGGAGCGGCTCCGGCAAGACCACGCTGCTGCGCGAGATGATCCTGCTCGCCCGCCCCACGGCGGGCAGCCTGCGCCTGTTCGGCCAGGACGTGACGGCGCTCGACGAGCGGGCCGCCCGGCATCTGCGGCGCCGGTTCGGAGTGCTGTTCCAGCATGGCGCGCTGTTCAGCGGGCTCAGCGTGCTGGA
>JALVEM010000097.1 GCA_027030825.1 Thiohalobacter sp. | reverse complement strand
TCGCGGCTGGCACGGGTGCGCACCGCGCCTTCGCCCAGGTCCGGCGCATGGCGCCGCACGATCTCCACCACCTTCAGTTCGAAGGCTTCCGAGGCCTTGCCCATGACCTTGATGGGAAAGGTGCACGGAAATTCCATCTGGTAATGATTTTCACTCATGACTGCTTCTGCTAACCTCATTGACGACAGGGATATCTCCTTTCGGGGTACGGCATCACGATCCCTGTCGAACAACCATGATCACAATGATACGCAGTGACACACAGGGTTGCAGAGTCTGGTGCCCGAGAATCCCGATGCGAGGGAGGACGATGGGAGGAACATTGTCGATTCCACTGCTCTGGCTGCTCGTTCTGCTGGAGCTCCTGCTGGTGGCCATCGTTTGGGGCAGCTGGCAGTACATCAGGCTGCGCCGCCTGCACGGTCGGGTCGGAGAGCGAGGAACCGGAACAGCCGTGTCGATCCTGAGCTGGCTCGAGGGCCAGGTCGAGGATACCGAACGCCGAAAGGCGGCGACAGGGCAGCACCAGGGCGGCACGGTGCCGGTGGCTCTGCTCGAGCAGCGGGCTGCCTGGCTTCGGGCCGAGCTGGAGGCCTGGCGCGCCGTGGAAGAGGAGGGTCGGGACTTCTGGACAGTCTACAGGGTCCCGGAGAGTGCCGATCGGATACGGACAGCCCGCAGGCTGGAGCAGTCGCTACAGCGCGAGCGGGAACGGGAGCAGCAGCTGGTCCGGCAACTGGAGGCAGCGCAAAAGCGCCTGGCCAATCTCGAGAAATTCCGGGAACTCTTCTTCGAGATGAAGACGCAACTCGAGAACTCGCGTTCGATCAACGCAAGACTGCGTGACGCCGTGGATCGACATGTGCCGGTGGAACAACGTCCGGGCGAGCTGCGGGAACTGCTCCAGCATCTCGAAGAGGAAAATCGCAAGCTGGCGGGCGAGATGGAAGCCGTCGAATCCGCACTGGACGAGATGCTTCGGGTGGGCTCCGAACGATTGACGGAAGAACCCGGGTCGGTGGATCTCGCCGCGCTCAGTTCAGGCATCGGACAGCGGCTGCTGGTGCTGAGAAGAAACTATGTACGTCAGGCAGAATTGATACACGCATTGCGCACCCAGTTGCAGGAGGCCACGGGACTCGACGCCGGAAAGCCGGTCCGTGAGCTGATCGAGGAACTGGAAGAGACGCAGCTCGAACTCAGGCAGCAGGTCGTCAGGCTGGAGGAAGAGAACGAGTTCCTGGCCACCCAGATATCGATGCTGTTGCGTCAGGAACTCGAGACCGAACAGGAACATGAGCAGGAGAAGGCACTGCTCGAGGAGCAGCTTGCCAAGGCTCGGGAAGCCCTGACACGAAGCGAGAATCAGGTGGCCGAGCTCGAGCGGAGGCTGCTCGAACTGCACGGCGGATAGCGGGTTAGTCCACTTCGCCGCGCCGGAAGGCTTCCTTGTATTCCCGATAGATCTCGCGCATCCGGGCAAAGAGTGGCCCGGGCCGGCCGTCTCCGACGGGTTCACCATCGAGTCGGGTAACGGGCACGATCTCGCGGGTGGAGCTGGTCACCCAGATCTCGTCGGCCTCGCGCAGGGCCTCGACCGGAATGGCTGCCTCTTCGGAGGGGATGCCATGAGCACGCGCCAGCTCCAGCACCAGATCGCGAGTGATGCCGGGCAGCAGCCGGGGGGACTTGGGTGGCGTGATCAGCCTTCCCGACCTGACGATGAAGAGATTGCTCGCAGCGCCTTCGGTGGCCTCGCCGTCACGGATCAGGATGGCTTCTCCCGCGCCGGCATCGACCGCTTCCTGCCGCAACAGGGCGTTGGGCAGCAGGGTGACGGCCTTGATATGGCAGTACGACCAGCGGATGTCGTCCAGGGTGACGGCGGCGATCCCCTGTTCCGCCAGCGCGGGATCCGGCTCAGGGATCGGCGTGCTCATGGCGAACACCGTGGGCTGGACGGGCTGGCCGGCGAAGGCGTGATCGCGCTTCGGGAACACGCCGCGCGTCACCTGGAGATAGACCGACTGGTCCTCGCCCGGATTCTCATCGACCAGTCGCTCGAGAATCTTTCGCCATTCATCGTAGGCGACGGGCGGATCGATGCGAATGGCGTGCAGGCTGTTCTCCAGTCTGGCGAGGTGTGCCGCCAGGCGGAACAGGCGTCGCCCGTAGGCAGGGATGACCTCATAGACGCCGTCACCGAACAGGAAACCGCGGTCCATCACGGACACGCAGGCCTGATCGAGCGGCAGGTAGGCCCCGTTGAGGTAGCAGAGCGCACTCATTCGAAATAGAGCAGGATCTCGTCCTTCATGCGTTGCCAGAGCCCGCCCTCGGGGACGTCCTCCAGGGCAACCAGGGGGATCTCCTGAATGGTGTCGCCGTCCAGGTCGATTTCGATGCGGCCCACTTTCTGGCCACTGGCCACCGGAGCCATGAGGCGCGGGTGCAGACGCATGCGGGCCTCGAGATCCTTGTATCGGCCTCTGGGAATAGTGACATGGACGGCGTGTGCCGGTCCCACGGGGACCTTCTCCATCAGACCCTTCCATACCCGGGTGTCGGCCAGCTTCTGTTCCGCATCGTAGAGCTTGTGGGTCTCGAAGAAGCGGAAGCCGTAGTTCAGCAGCGCCTGGCTGGCCTGGGTGCGGTGCTTGTCGCTTCGGGCTCCCATGACCACCGAGATCAGCCGCATGCCGTTGCGCTGTGCGGAGGTGACGAGACAGTAGCCTGCCTTTTCGGTGTGGCCGGTCTTCAGGCCGTCCACGGAAGGATCCTGCCACAGCAGGCGGTTGCGATTGTGCTGGGTGATGCCGTTCCAGGTAAAGGTCTTTTCGGAATACCACTTGTAGTATTCGGGGAAGTCACGGATCAGGGCGGCGGCGAGCAGCGCCACGTCACGGGCCGTGACGTAGTGGTTCGGGTCGGGCATGCCCGTGCTGTTGACGAAATGGCTGTGCGACATGCCGAGTTTCTGCGCGAACCGGTTCATGTATTCGGCGAAGGTGTCCTCGCTGCCGGCGACATGTTCGGCCAGCGCCACCGTGGCGTCATTGCCACTCTGCACGATCATGCCCCGGATCAGATCCCGCACCTTAACCTTCGAGCCCACCTCGACGAACATGCGCGAGCCTTCCATCCGCCAGGCCTTTTCGCTGATGGTCACGGTGTCGTCGAGTCCCAGCGTGCCTTCCCGGAGCTCCTGGAAGATCACGTAGGCCGTCATGAGCTTGGTCAGGCTCGCCGGTTCCAGGGGTTCGTCGGCATTCTTCTCGGCCAGCACCCGGCCGCTGTGGAAGTCCATCAGAATCCAGGCGCGTGCACCCACGTCGGGCGGACTGGGCACGGGCAGGGGAGCGGCCTGGGCCTGGATGGCCAGCCAGAGGAAGAAGACGCTGAACAGATGGAACAGACGTGTGGTCATGGGCTCGTGAACGGACTCGTGCATGGAATCTGGATCGGTGGGGCATTGTCCCTGCACCACCGGCCTTTTTCAATCGATCACCACATGGGGGTCGCGGATGCCGCGGGCATCCAGGCGGCGGGCCAGTGCATCGGCCTGCTCCACGCTGGGCAGGGGACCGATGCGTACCCGGTAGATTCGGCGCTGGCGGCTGTAGCCGGGAACGATGAACGCCTGCTCCAGGCCGAGCCTTCGGAGAAGCCGTTCCGCATTGGCGCGGCTGGCAAAGGCGCCGACCTGAAGGAACAGGCGTGGCTTGACGGTGGCCCGGGACCCGGCGGAATCCCGGTCGTCCTTCGACGATGATGCATGGAGGGTTCGTGGTTCGGGATGACGCGGATCGATGGCCCGCACCTCCACTAGGCCGGTGCCCTTGCCCAGGATTCCGAGTTTCGCCGCCGCCGCCCAGGAGAGGTCGATCAGCCGGTTCTCGTGAAAGGGGCCCCGGTCGTTCACCTTGACCACGACGGAGCGCCCGTTCTCCAGATTGGTGACCCGGACATAGGTGGGCAAAGGCAGGGTCTTGTGCGCCGCGGTCATCTTGTACATGTCGTAGGTCTCGCCGCTGGAGGTGCGACGGCCGTGGAACTTGGTGCCGTACCAGGAGGCGATGCCGCGTTCGACATAGCCGCGGCTGCTCCGCATCACGTAATAGCGCCGTCCCCGCACCACGTAGGATTCGGGATTGCCGTAGCGGCTGCGCGGCTCCACACGAGGAACGGCGTCGGGGATGCCGGAGACGTCA
>JALVEM010000096.1 GCA_027030825.1 Thiohalobacter sp. | reverse complement strand
CCCCATGAGATCGAGATGCCGCACGGCCGTGGCCACCGCCTGCTGCACGCTGCGCATCCGTTCCCGATAGACATCGAGCGCGCTCGAGTGATCGTCCCAGGAGACGTTGGCGCGCAGGGCGACATAACGGGTGTCGGGATTGGCCAGCACCAGCCTGACCGCGCCGCCCAGCAGCTCGCCGAAACCGTAGCGATCCTGCGGCCAGGCGATCGGGCTGCCGGTGTCGGGATCGACGGGCGTCACCGCCGCCAGTCGCTCCGGCGCCAGCCGCTCGCGGATCAGGGCATCGAGCCGGTCACGGCGCTCGAACAGGCCGAGCAGGCGAGCATGCACGGGGTCGGAATGCGGCGAGACGCGCCGCGCCAGGGCCTCGAGCTGCCGGTCTGCGGGATTGTCCGGCATGGCCCCGCCGCCCCTCACGCCGCTCAGTGCATAGTTGTTGCGCCGTGCGAAGAGGTTCTCCAGCCGCGCATTGAGCACTACCGGCTGCAGCGCCTCGGGCAGCAGTCGCGAGGCGAACTGGAAACTCTCCGAGATGCCGCCGATGGAGACCAGCGGCATCACCAGCTCCTCGGCTGCCCGGCTCTCCAGGCCGTGGAGTTCCAGCAGCAGCCCGAACAGCGTACCCAGCCCCGCCGCTTCCGAATCCAGGCTGCCCACCAGGTTCTGACGCTGGCTGATGGGATGGCTCTTGTTGTCTTCCCGTTCGCGCCAGACCGTGCGGTAGACGCTCATCCGTTGCCGGGCGAGCATGTCCTCGATCAGATCCCCGCCGGCCGTGCGCCAGAAGCCGTTGGGGCTGAGTTCGTCGGCATTGCCCGGGCTCAGCCAGTCGGGATAGGGCCGCTCGGACAACGCCCTCACTTCATCCAGCGTGGTGAGATTCCCGGCCAGCTCGCTGGCGCCTCCGTAGAGGAACAGGTGAATCACCGTGGGCAGTCGCGCGGGGGGCTGCCAGTCGATGCGGTCGCGCAACCAGGCCCTGAGTTCCTCACGATGTGCCGGCAGCGCCAGTGCGGACAGCGGCAACTGGCCGAAGGTGGCGGCGGCCAGCAGGGCCTTGAGCAGGGTCCGGCGGTTCATGCGTCATCCTCCAGCCCGGATTCCATCACGTAGAGCTCGGTCAGGCGCGAGAAGTAGTCGAACAGCACCAGCGCCTTGGCCGGGGCCGACCACTTCTCCTCGAGCAGCGGGAGGAGCGTCTCGACCTCCTCCTGGCTGGGCCGTCGAGCCAGCACGGCGAGGAAGAGATAGCGCATGAGCGCGGCATCGTCGTCGAATCCCGCCACCAGGTCGTCGACCCAGCCGAAGTCGTTGGACGCTGCGCTGTGCTTGCGGTCGAGCAGCAGATACTCGCGCAGCATCCGGTGCCAGGCCATGAATTCGAGCATGTCCGGATCCAGCCGGGTGCGCCCGAGCTTGTAGCTCATGGCCAGCTGCCCGATCTGTCCCAGCCCGTAGGGGGAGTGCGCCGAATTCATGCGGATGAAGAAGGCCTCGTCGGGCCGCCAGCCGATCCGTCGCATGAGGTTGTGGAAACGTTCCTCCGCCCAGTAGAAGCGGCGGTTGTCGCGCAGGTAGGTGCGCGAGAACAGGAGCGGCAGGAAGATGTCCTCGAAGCGCTGCGGATCGGAGGCGACGAGCTCCTGCACCAGTTTCTCCCGCACCGCCGGATCGGACTGCGGGAAGAACTGTTCCACCAGCACCGAGGCGATGGTCGGGATCAGCCGCTCGTGACGCGAGAGCGCATCGTAGAAGCCGTAGCAGTCCGACAGCGGACGACCGAACAGCGTGCCCGGTTCCGGCGCTCGTCGATCGTCCACGACCAGCGTCCAGGCCGACCCCCGGCGCCAGACGAGCGACCAGTTGCGGCACAGACCGGCGGCCACCGGCACGTCCTCGTCCCGGTACCAGCCCAGAAAGATCTCCATCATCTCGCGCACGTTGTCCTCGGGCGAGCGGAAACGGCGCCAGTTCTCCTGCGAGACCATGTGCGCATAGACGATCTCGCGGATGCCGTACCCGGCCCCGATCATGTCCACCAGCCGGCGGTAGACCCGTTCGGCGTCCTCGGGCCGCGTGGTACGCAGGGCGATGGCGGGCGAGAAGAGTCTGGTGTTGGCCAGCGTGTAGGCCATCCAGCGGATGAAGTAGTCGCGGTCCAGCGGCGCCTGATAGAGTTCCGCCTGGATGCGCTCGACCGGATTCTCCGCCGCGCTGAAACGGAACGTCATGCCGGTGACATCCGACAGGGTGGCGATGCGCAGGGTGCCGGCCTCGCCCGTCAGGGTGGCGTACAGGCGACGCAGTGCCTCCGGATCCCTGGGGGAATAGCTCGACCAGTCCGCATTGTGGGCAAAGAAGGATTCGACCGTCTCGCCCTTGTAGAGGGTGGCGAGCAGATTGTTGAGGATGCGGTACTGTTCCTCGGCGCTCAGCGCAGCGAATTCCACATCGCTCATCGGCGCGAGCAGCGACTGGGCCTGCAACCTGCCCGCCTCTGCGGTGCCCGGGGCTGTCTGCTGCGGCACGCATCCGGCCAGCAGGAAGAGCAGAGCCAGGCAGGCGAGGCCCGGGCTGAAGCAGCGCATGATTCCCATGCTTCCTGATCCCCCGTTTTTGTCGTTGGCGCGTCGGCTCGCGCCCTGTTCTTGTATCTGCGGGAAGGAAGACTAATTCAGTCGGATGTGCGAATCCGCGACGGGGTTCACGCCACCCCGTTGCAGGCTTCACACAAGACGACGGGGATCGGTCACATCAGGCAGGCCAGCAACACGCCGGCCTCGAGAATCTCGACACAGGCACCGGCGGTATCCCCCGTGGTGCCCCGGATGCGCTGCAGCATCAGATAGCGCAGGGAAAGGAACAGCAGGACGGCCACGAGGAACACAGGCACCACGCGCGCACCGAGCAGGAGCAGCAGGATCAGCCAGCTGCCGATCAGTACCCAGCGCGCCGCATCGCGCGGCAGGGTGGCGGCCAGCCGCTCGCCCAGTCCGCCCGGGCGCACGTAGGGCGTGTTGGCGAACAGCGCCAGCAGGCCCAGCCGTCCGACCACCGGCGCGGCCAGCACCATGGCGGTGGCGGCCTCGGGGTCCGCCATGCCGGTGGCGAGCGCCGCAAACTTGAGCAGCAGCACCAGCGCGATCGCCGTCACGCCGGCCGCGCCGGCATGGGTGTCCTTCAGGATCGCCAGGGTGCGCTCCCGATCGCCCTGCCCGCCGAGCCAGGCATCGGCACTGTCGCTCAGCCCGTCGAGATGCAGCGCCCCGGTCACCAGCACCCAGACCACGAGCACCAGCGCAGCGGCCGGCTGGGCGCCGAGCGGCGCGGCCAGCGCCAGCATGCCCCACAGCAGCAGCCCGATGACCAGCCCGACCGCCGGATACCAGAGCATGGCGCGGCCCGGGGCGCCGGCATCCGCCGGCCTCGGCCTCACGGGCAGGCGGGTGAGAAACTGCAGGGCAACGAGGAAATCGTTCATCCCTCCGACACCCCGGCTTCCTCGAAGGTGGCCATGCCCGCATGCAGGGCGAGCGCCAGGCGCAGCAGCGGCACGGCGGCGGCCGCCCCGCTGCCCTCGCCCAGCCGCATGCCCAGCGAGAGCACGGGCTCCGCGGCCAGCGCCTCCAGCAGACGCGCATGCCCGGGCTCGGCCGAGCGGTGAGCGAACAGCATCCAGCGGCGCGCCGGAGGTGCGAGCCTCACAGCGACCAGGGCCGCGGCAGTGGCGATGAAGCCGTCGACCAGCACCGGCAGGCGCCTGCTCGCCGCGGCCAGGAAGGCGCCGGCGAGTGCGGCGATCTCGAAGCCGCCGAAGGTCTGCAGCACGGCCAGCGGATCACCCGGATCGACGCCGTGGCGGGCGATGGCCCGGTCGATCAGGGCCGCCTTGCGCGCCACGCCCGCGGCATCCAGCCCGGTGCCGGGCCCGGCCAGCGCCGCCGCCGGACAGCCGAGCAGCGCGGCCGCGATGGCCGCCGCCGAGGTCGTGTTGCCGATCCCCATGTCGCCGCCGATGAACAGCCAGGCGCCGGCCTCGACCGCGCGGGCCGCAGCGCTCCGGCCCTCGTCGAGCGCCCGTTCGAGCTGCTCCATGGTCATAGCCGGTGCCTCGAGGAAGGAGGCCGTTGCAGGCGCGATCACCGCATGGCGCACGCCGGCCACATCGGTGGCATCGGCGACCGTGCCCAGATTCACCACCTCGAGCCGGGCGCCGAGCT
>JALVEM010000095.1 GCA_027030825.1 Thiohalobacter sp. | reverse complement strand
CTGCCGGCGACCGCTCTCGCCCGCCACCAGCGTGCCCAGGTCCCACTGCACCTCGTCGCCCACCAGCGTGCCGCCGCTCGAGGCCACCAGCGTCGCCCCCGCCGGCAGCGGGAACCTCAGCCGCGCATTCGACACGCTCGCCGCGCTGCGGTTGCCGTAGGTCAGCGTATAGCGCACCTGGCCGCCCGGCGAGACCGGATCCATGTCCTCGTCCAGCGCCAGATCAAGAACCGGGGCGGACTGCACCTCGACACCTGCGGTGGCCGTGGCTACCGTCACCGCATTCTCCAGCACTTTCGCATCGAAGCTGATGATGGTGCCGTCCAGTGGCGCACTGCCTCCCGAAAGTACCCGCGGCGGCAGCGACACCGTGACCCCCGCCCCTGGCGCCAGCGTGCCCAGGTTCCAGGTCACCAGCTCGCCAGCCTCGCAAGAAGTGTAAGGGCAATCGCCACCACCAGTCACCTGCTCATCGTAGAACCAGCTCACTTCTGCGGGGACCACCATCTGCAACACGAGGTTCGTGTGCGGTGCAGCATCCGGGTTGCTGACGGTAATCTCGACGCTCAGCATCTCACCCGGTTTGGCCGGGTCAGGGCTGGCGACCACAGTAAGGTTCAGTGCTGCGGCAGCGAACCCATGCATCAGCACCAGAAAGAGCGCCACCACCCCCCGTGCCGTCATCCACGCGTGCTTGCTCATGTCTATCTCCCTTGTCCTGTACAAGGTGAAGGCCGTCATTCGACCTGTACGCCCTTTCTTCGTGCGATCGTTGCCATGCCTGCAAGGCCGGTCGCCATCAGCAAGAGTGCACCAGGCAAAGGCACCGGCCTGACATCGACAGCCAGCAACAGGGAGGGACTGTCGAAATAGAGCAGCTGGGAGTTGCTCCAGTCACCTACCGGTATGTATCCCGCCTCTGCAGTCCATCCGGAACCATCGTTCGCCGCGATCAGAAAACGGTTCGATCCGGTCAACGTGAAGAGATCACCGGAAGTATTGACCAGATTCCAGTCGGATCCCGCCTGCTGGAACGTCACCCGATCGAATATCTGCAATGGCAGATAACCCAGTTCCGGCTCAAGACCCATGTTGTCATCATCGAATATTCCATATGACAGTCCGGTGATACCAAAAGCGAGATCGAAGGTATTGATATCGCCGTCGGTCGGCTCCCACACCGTGGCGGCAGACACACTGACCGATATGCAGGCCGCTGCCATCACAGAGACAAGCTTTCTTGTGAATCGCATCCCATTCCCCTTCTTACTTTGAAACTGTCTGACATCGAATGCCGCTTGGCGTACATCATTCGCAACCGCCATTCATTCGCATGCCACCACTCAAGATCCGGAATATCCGGAACATTCGGCAGCAGAGATGAACGACGGGACAGGTGTGTCACGCCCGGCGCGCCATCCCGGCAAGCCCGACCAGCCCGGTCCAGAACAGCCATATCGCCGCCGGCACGGGAACCGGCTTGATTTCGACGGTCGCTCCCACGAAGTCCGGCATCTGGGTATCGAAAGTCACGCTCGACACGAAACCGCCGACCAGCATGTTCGTCGTCACATCGATGCCAAATATCGCGGTACCGGCAGCCAGCGTATCGAAGGTCAGAGTGCCGATTCGTACAGGGCCGGAAATGCCGTTGAAGTTGCCAAACGCCAAACCTTCCAGCTTGTCGCCCTTGTCATCAGGATCACGGGAAAAGGCGGGATCCGATCCCGATCCAGGGTCGGCGTCATACGATACGAAACTGACCAGCGCAGGGTCATAGAAGATATCGAGGCCTCCTCCGAGGGTAGGGTCGTCACTGAAATCCACATTCAAATCCAGCACGATCGTGTCTCCCTGGACAACCGTCGGGCTTGCAGGGACCAGAGAAACCGTGGATGCCTGTGCACCTGCGATCGTGGCCATGAGAAAAACAGCCGACACCGTCTGCTTCATCTGCTTCTTGTTCATCATTGCACCTCCTCCTTTCAGGTGTTATCCGCCTGTCATTGAAATCTGCAGCTTCGCCTGCAGATACTCCCTACACACCGGCAGGATCTAGCACATGTCGCCTGGCCTTCCCTCGCCGCCCTCGCCACATGATCCTCAGTCATGTCGCTCGCCGATGTGCTGCTCCCTCTTTTCCGGATCCTTCTCGTCAGTAATGTCTCCGAGAAGTTCTCGCAGTTCAGAGACATTGCGGAAGACACACTTCTTTCCGCTCTCCACTTCCTCCACCATGCCTACCGCCTGATCTCCACAACCACCCTTCCTGCGCCGATAGACCCTCACGATATATGTCTGTATTTCCATTTGTTGCATCTACCATGATGATGCAGTCATCCGGCGCTGTTCGTCCTGGCGATCAGATTAATCCGGAGCAACTCACGGATGACTCACGTATTGCCATATCGAACACCTTCGTGGACGACACTGCCGCACCAGTGCCTGCCGCAGACTCAGGCACCTTGATTGATGAATAATGGATCCAGTGGCTACCGCAGATTGGCGGAACCGGATCTGTCGGATAGAGAAGAGAGCAGCGGAAGGGAAAACGGATTCGGCAGTCCGTGATTCATCACGGATGCACACGCTGAAGGCGGGTATTCAATGTTTTCATTGATGGCGCATGAAACGCCGGATGGCAGCGACTGTCTGTTCCGAAGGCTGAATGCCGAAAACAATGGAAAGCACTCTCTGGCAACGCCGATAAACATTCATCGCTTCCGCAATGCGTCCGGTTTCTCCGTAACAGATGATGAGCCGCTCATAGAAGACCTCGATCAGGTGATCCGTTTCCAGCCCCCTCTCGTAATACAGGATGGCCTCGTCGAAACGGCGTCGTTCTTCCCAGAAGCGGCCTAGCGACAGAAGCAACCGGACAAACTTGCCGCGCAGCTTTTCGCGCAGAACGACCGACCAGGCCTCGGTGTCGCAATCTCCGAGAAAATGCCCCTTGTACAGCGACAGGGCCTGACCAGCCAGACGCTTCAGTTGCATGTCCTGCTCATGCGCATCTTCGCGCTTGAGCAGCCTGTCTATCCTCCCGGATAAACGCTCGAATGCCCAGGTATCGATCCAGCAATCCCGGTTGTCCAACGTCACATTGCCGCCCTGAACACATATGAGGTGGTTCCGGCCGAGCAGTTTTCTAAGACGATACAATGCAGTCTCGAAGGCGTGATGCGCAGCATCGCCATCGGCATCCGGCCACAAGGCCTCGCAGAGGCGCTCGACACCGACATCACGGCCACCCAGAGCCACAAGCGCCTTCAGCAGGTCGATCGGCCTACGCTGCGGTTTGCCAACGAAACGAACCGGCTCATCGTTGAGCAGTATCGAAAATCGGCCCAGCGTATAAATCTTGAGGTAGTGCGGCCATGCTTCCAGCTCCACCGGATTTCCGGTGAGATGGTTCCTGCGGACCAGTTTGCATGCATGCTCTCTCGCAACGTCCTCCCTGATCGCAGTCTCACACAGCCTGCGCAGGGATCGTTCCGTACACCAGGGCAGGTTGGCATACCCATGGCCCTCGATCATTCGCAGCGTTTCGCCCAGTTTTCGAGTCGAGGCATCTTCTGCCTGGCACAATCCTTTCTGAACGTCCATCAGTGACGCCAGACACTGCAGCAACCGACTGCCCGATGCCTGTACCTGATTGTGAAAATGCTCGATCTGCCGCCGGGACATATCCTGCTCCTGCTCGAGCAGGATCTGGCGTACAGCCAAATGACAGAATCCTTCGAGCATGGGTGCTCCCAACTCCCTGGCCAGAGTCAGTGCGCAGCAGGCGTGCTCGAAGGCACGGCCCAGATCCTCTGCATGAATGCAGGCCCAGGCTTTCAGCAGCTGACAATGGGCAATGTCATGACGACCATGCTCTCTGGCTGCATGTTGCATGCCCCGGAGATGAATCTCGAACCGATCGCTGTCTTTCCTTTGCAGCGCCATGTATGCCGCGTAAGCAGACAATTGATAATCCCAGGGCCCTCTGTTTCCCTTGGATACATCCGGACTGCCGCCATCGTGTTCAACATCTATCATGGCGCCGGAGTGCAGGCACTGATATGCGGCCATCGCAGCTTGCAGACATGGCTCGCTGGCCAGATCCCCGTCCGGAGCAGGAAGCTGGTCTCTGACAAAGGCTCTCAGTGCCGCTGCCTCTGCAGCATGACCGGACCACACATAATATTGCATGAGCCTGTTGACCAAAACAGGAATCTGCGGCCATTCGCGCCAGATCT
>JALVEM010000094.1 GCA_027030825.1 Thiohalobacter sp. | reverse complement strand
CTCATCGCCCGGCGGCCGCGCCCACAGGGCACGCCACAGCGCCCAGGGCATGAGAAGCACCGGCAGCCAGGGCAGATACCACCACCAGGGCTGGCGATGGGCGAAGGACTTCACCACCCGCCCTGCGGTCTGCCCCCAGAAGATGGCCTCGCGATAGGCCTCGCCGCCGGCCTGCGCCGCCGGCAACGCCCAGGCGAGCGCCAGGGCCGCGCCCCCGAGCACCGCCAGCCCCACCCCCCCGTACCAGCCCCAGGCACGTGCCCGCGGCGTCCACAGAAAACCCAGCAATGCCGCCGGCAGCAGGTGCAGCAGAATCACGGGGCCCTTGGCCAGCACCCCCAGGCCGATGGCGACCGCCAGCACGCCGAACCCGGCTCGGCGCCCGCGGGCGGCCGCGAGCAGTCCCAGCATGCCGAACTGCACACAGGCCGCAAGCAGCAGGTCGAACTGCAGAAGCGTATAGAAGAAGGTGAAGAACAGGGTGCCGAACAGCACCCAGGGGGCGAGCATCACCATCTGCGTCCGGTCCGGCCACAGACGGCGGGCGAGCCGCGCTGTCAGCCCCAGGCACAGCAGGCCGACGAGCGGCGAGACCAGCCTCGGCCACCAGTCGTTGACGCCGAACAGCGCCCAGCCGGCCTGGATCAGCCAGAACAGCAGCGGCGGCTTGTGGGCGTAGGGTTCGCCGTTGAGCCAGGGGACCAGGAAATCCCTCCGGCTCCACATCTCCCAGGCCACGGACGCATAGCGGGTCTCGTCCACCGGCAGCAGCGGCCGGGTGGCCAGGGCGACGCCCAGCACCCCGGCCCACAGGGCGAGGAGCGCGATCCGGTCGGCCAGCCGGTTCATGCCGCGGCCTCCGGCTCGTCCTCTTCGATGGCCTCGTCCAGTTCGCGGTCGAGCGACTGCCCGTGCCGGTAGCGCCGATAGAGCCAGAGCCCCAGCATGCCGCTGGCGAAGAAGAGCGCCACCCCCAGGCCGATGCGCACCACCGGATCGACCGTGATGCCGCTGCCGATCAGCACGAACACCAGCGTCTGCGGCACATAACCCAGTGCCGACCCGGCGAGGAAGGGCAGGAAACCGATGCGCGAGACCCCGGCGGCCAGGTTCACGACCAGGTTGCTGCCCACCGGCAACAGCCGCACGAGCAGGGTCATGGTGAAGGGGTTCTCGTGCAGAAAGGCGTCGATGCGCTCGATGCGATGGCCGTAATGCCGGACCACCCAGCCGCGTCCCAGCAGGCGCGCCGCGAGGAAGGCCATCGCGCAGCCCAGTATCGATGCCCCCAGCGCCAGCACGAATCCGGTACCCAGGCCGAATGCGTATCCCCCCAGGAAACTGATGAGCTGGCGCGACAGTCCGCCGGCCACCGCGAGCCCGCCGGTGACCAGGTAGACGAGCTCCCCGTGCAGCCCCTGGCCCCTGACCGAGTGGTCGATCCAGTCCTTGTCCAGGCTGTTGTGGAACAGCCAGCCGATCGCCACCATCAGCACCAGGCTGCCCAGGCCGTGCAGCAACAGCTTTCGGCGGGCTCGGCGGCTCATTCGACCTCGCCGACCTCGGGCAGGCAGGCGCGGCGCTGCAGCCAGCGCACGCCGAACAGGTCCACGATGCCCACCCACAGCCGGTTGCCGACGCCGTACTTGCTCGTGCCCCGTTCGCGCGGGCGGTGATTGACCGGCACCGAGACCACCCGCCCGCCGGCGCGCTGTACCAGCGCCGGCAGAAACCGGTGCATGTGATCGAAATAGGGCAGCTCGAGGAACACCTCGCGCGGAAACACCTTGAGCCCGCAGCCGGTGTCCGGCGTGGCGTCGCCCAGCAGCCGGCTGCGCACCCCGTTGGCCACCCTCGAAGAGATCCGCCGCAGCCAGTTGTCCTGCCGACGCCTGCGCCAGCCCGCCACCAGCCACAGCCGGTCGCCGGGATCGGCCTGCCGGAGCCGCTCGACGAGCCCGGGGATGTCGGCCGGATCGTTCTGGCCGTCGCCGTCGAGCGTGGCGATCACCGGTGCCCGGGCCGCCCGCACGCCGGTCCGGATGGCCGTGCTCTGCCCGCAGCCGCGCGCATGACGCAGGATCCGCAGGCGGGAGCAGCCCGATCGCGCCGCGCGCAGGCGCTCGAGCGTATCGTCGGTGCTGCCGTCGTCGACATAGACGATCTCGTAGTCGTAGCGCCCGTCGAGCGCGGCGACGATCTCGTCGACCAGGGGCTGGATGTTCTCGGCCTCGTTGTGGACGGGGATGACGACGGAAAGATCCATAGGGTAACCGGAAGAATCCCGCGGTTGTGGGGCCCGCGGGGGGCCTCGTATAGTGGGCGGCCAGCGGGAGCCGACCATGAACCAGACTGCGAACTATACCAACCACCTCGCGAACGAGACCAGCCCCTACCTGCTGCAGCACGCCCACCAGCCGGTCGAATGGTACCCCTGGGGCCCGGAAGCGCTGGAGCGGGCCCGACGCGAGGATCGCCCCATCCTGCTATCGATCGGCTATTCGGCCTGCCACTGGTGCCATGTGATGGCGCACGAGTCGTTCGACGACCCGGAAGTGGCCGAGGTAATGAACCGCCACTTCGTCAACATCAAGGTCGATCGCGAGGAACGCCCGGACCTGGACCGCATCTACCAGGCGGCCCACTCGCTGCTCACCGGCCGCCCCGGCGGCTGGCCGCTCACGGTCTTTCTCACCCCCGACCGCCAGATCCCCTTCTTCGCCGGTACCTATTTTCCGAAACACCCGCGCCACGGCCTGCCCGGCTTCGTGGAACTGCTCGAGGGGGTGGCAGCGGCCTGGCGCGAGCGCCGCAAGGACATCGAACAGCAGAACGCCGCCGTGCTGGAGGCGCTCTCGCGCTACAGCCGCCCGGAACCGGGCAGCGGCGTCCCGCCGCTGCGGCTCGTCGACGAGGCCGTGCACCAGCTCGCCCGCGAGTACGATGCCCGCCACGGCGGTTTCGGCCAGGCACCGAAGTTTCCTCATCCGACCAGCCTCGAGCTGCTCTGGCAACAGGCGCGGATCGGCAACGACACACAGGCACGGGAGATGGTGCTCCACACCCTCGACCGCATGGGGCACGGCGGCGTGTACGACCAAATCGGCGGGGGCTACTGCCGGTATTCGACCGACGAGCAGTGGATGATCCCGCACTTCGAGAAGATGCTCTACGACAACGGCCCCCTGCTCGCCCTCCACGCCGAGGCCTTTCGCGCCACCGGAGATGCCTTCCACCGGCGCATCGCAGAGGGTATCGCCGACTGGGCCATCCGCGAGATGCAGCTCCCCGAAGGCGGCTTCGCCTCCTCGCTCGATGCCGACTCCGAGGGCGAGGAAGGCCGCTTCTACGTCTGGGACCGTGACGAGGTCCGGCGGCTGCTGCCTCCCGAGCTCTACGATCCCTTCGCCCGCCATTACGGCTTCGACCGCGAGCCCAACTTCGAAGGCCGCTGGTATCCGCACACCTTCGTCGACGAGGCCCGCATCGCCGAGGAGACGGGGCTGACGCCGGAAGCAATCCGGGCCCGCCTCCAGGCCGCGCGCGAGATCCTGTTCGCCGCCCGCGAGCAGCGCGTGCGCCCGGCGCGCGACGACAAGGTGCTGACCTCGTGGAACGCGCTCATGATCGAGGGACTGGTACGGGCGGCAACGGCCCTGGAACGCCCGGACTATCTGGCCGCAGCGCGGCGCGCCTTCGATTTCCTGCGTACCCGGCTGTGGCGCGAGGGGCGGCTGCTCGCCACCTGGAAGGACGGCCATGCACGCCTGCCGGCCTATCTGGACGACCACGCCCTGCTCGCCAGCGCCGGCCTCGCCCTGCTGGAACAGGGCTGGGATGCGGAGGTGTACGGGCTGGTCGAGGCCCTGATCGAAACCCTGCTAACACGTTTCCAGGCCGAGACCGGCGGATTCTGGTTCACGGCCGACGACCACGAGCCGCTGATCCAGCGGCCCATGCCCGCCCATGACGAATCCCTGCCCTCGGGCAACGGCGTGGCCGTCCGGGTGCTGCTGCGCCTCGGCCACCTGCTGGGGCGCAGCGACTGGCTGGAGGCAGCCGAGAGGGCGCTGATCGCGCTCGGTGGTGCCATGGAAACCCTGCCCCCGGCCTGCCCCACCCTGCTCATGGCCCTGCGCGAATACCATCTGCACCCCCGCAGCCTGATCCTGCGCGGAGAGCCCGAAACCGTTCAGGCATGGAAACGGGCCATCGACCGCCTCGCGCCGCCCATGACGACCGTGCTGCCCCTGCCCGCGGAAGATGCCGGCCTGCCC
>JALVEM010000093.1 GCA_027030825.1 Thiohalobacter sp. | reverse complement strand
GGATGCCGGGCAGGTGCGACGCTATTTCGAGCAGGCCGGTCTGCGCTATCCTGTGATTCCGGACCCGGACGGTCGGCTGAAGCACGCCTGGAAAGTGCGTGGCGTGCCGACCAGTTTCATCGTCGACCGCGGCGGACGGATCCGGTTTCGCAGCGTAGGCTATACCACCCGCCTGGGGCTGAAGATTCGATTGTGGCTGGCCGATATTCTTAGCCGATGACTTCGACGACCGAGACAGGCACCGGATCCCTCACCGGTCGACCGCGCATCGACCGTGCGATCGACCGGATCTGCGACGAGGGCTGTCGCGCCGTGACCCGCTACATCACGCGGCTCAGGAACGGCGAGGACCACCCGCACTGGCGGCACCTGGACATCGAGGAACGCAGGATTCTCCTGCGCGAGCTCGAATCCGTCATGGCCGTCTACGGCGGCTGCTGCCGGGTCGACTCATGAGGCTTGCCTGCGGCCTCGCGCGGCGCGCTTGCGCTCGTGTTCCCTGAGCAGTTTTTTCCGGATCCGGATGGCGGCCGGCGTCACCTCCACGAGCTCGTCGTCGTCGATGAACTCGAGAGCCTGTTCCAGGCTCATGCGCAGCGGCGGCGTGAGGAGCAGGTTCTCGTCGGAGCCCGCGGCGCGGATGTTGGTGAGCTGCTTGGCCTTGAGCGGATTCACCACCAGGTCGTTGTCGCGGGCGTGGATGCCGATCACCATGCCCTCGTAGACCTCGTCGCCGTGACCGATGAACAGGCGTCCCCGCTCCTGCAGATTGAACAGGGCGTAGGCGAGCGCCTTGCCCTGGGCATTGGAGATCAGCACGCCGTTGGTGCGGCGGGCGAGATCGCCGCTCTTTAGCGGTCCGTAGTGATCGAACACGGAATAGAGCAGGCCGGTACCCTGGGTCGCCGTGAGGAACTCGGTGCGAAAGCCGATCAGGCCGCGCGAAGGCACGATGTAGTCCAGTCGTACCCGGCCCTTGCCGTCGGGCTGCATGTCGCGCAGCTCGCCGCCACGCGCACCGAGCTTTTCCATCACCGCACCCTGGTGGCTCTCCTCCACGTCCACGGTCACCTGTTCGAAGGGCTCCTCGAGTTCCCCGCGTTCGTTCTCGCGGAGGATGACCTCGGGACGCGAGACGCCCAGCTCGTAGCCTTCCCGCCGCATGTTCTCGATCAGTACCGAGAGATGCAGTTCGCCGCGACCGGAGACGCGGAAGCGGTCCGGGTCGTCGGTCGGCTCCACCCGCAGGGCCACGTTGTGCAGCAGCTCCCGTTCCAGGCGCTCGCGGATCTGGCGCGAGGTCAGGTACTTGCCGTCGCGACCGGCAAAGGGGGAGTTGTTGACCTGGAAGGTCATGCTGACGGTGGGTTCGTCCACGGTCAGCGGCGGAAGGGCCTCGGGATGCTCCGGATCGCAGAGGGTGTCGGAGATCTTGAGATCCTCGATGCCGGTGAAGGCGACGATGTCGCCGGCGGTGGCCGATTCGCGTTCGATCCGCTCCAGCCCCAGAAAGCCGTAGAGCTGCAGGATGCGTTCCCGGGAAGTGCCGCCATCGCGCGCGATGCGAACCACAGGCGTGTTGTAGCGCAGGGTGCCGCGCGTGATGCGGCCGATGCCGATGACCCCGACGTAGCTGTTGTAGTCGAGCGAGCTGACCTGTATCTGCAAGGGGCCTTCCGGGTCGACATCGGGGGGCGGCACGTGGGTCACGATGGCCTCGAACAGGGGCGTCATGTCACCGTCACGCACATCGGGTTCCAGGCCCGCATAGCCGGCCAGCCCCGAGGCATAGACCACCGGGAAATCGAGCTGTTCGTCGGTGGCGCCGAGCCGGTCGAACAGGTCGAAGGTCTGGTCCAGCACCCAGTCGGGCCGGGCACCGGGCCGGTCGATCTTGTTGATGACAACGATGGGCCGCAGGCCGCGGGCGAGCGCCTTCTGGGTCACGAAGCGGGTCTGCGGCATGGGGCCTTCGACGGCATCGACCAGCAGCAGTACCGAGTCCACCATCGACAGGACCCGTTCGACCTCGCCGCCGAAATCGGCATGGCCGGGCGTGTCCACGATGTTGATGCGATACTCGCCCCACCGGATGGCGGTGTTCTTGGACAGGATGGTGATGCCGCGCTCGCGCTCGAGCTCGTTGGAATCCATCACGCGCTCGGGCAGATCGCCCCGGCGTTCCAGGGTGCCGGACTGGGCCAGGAGCTGGTCGACCAGTGTCGTCTTGCCATGATCGACATGAGCGATGATGGCGATATTGCGGAGTTTGTCGATCAAGTTCGTTATCCGTCTGTAGCATCGAGAGAATCAGACATTATACACTACGCAACCCGTTTACCTCGGAATAAACCATGAGCAAGCTGTTTCAGGAAATCCTGCGCGTGAACACCCCGGGCCGCAGTCTCACGGCCATCACCGGCGAGGTGCGCGAGCGGGTGGCGGCCTCCGGCGTGCGGGCCGGCCTGTGCAATCTGTTCATTCGGCACACCAGCGCCTCGCTGATCCTCTGCGAGAACGCCGATCCGGACGTGCGGGTGGACCTGGAGAATTTCATGCAGCGTCTGGTGGCCGACGGCGACCCGCGCTATCGCCACGTCCTCGAAGGGCCGGACGACATGGCGGCGCACATCCGGACCGTGCTGACCGAGAGCTCGCTGACCCTCCCGGTGATGGACGGGGGGGTGGCGCTGGGCACCTGGCAGGGCATCTACCTCTGGGAACACCGCACCCAACCGCACCGCCGGGAGGTGTTGATCACGGTGCAGGGCGTGTAATGAGGGAGTGGTCATCCCGGGCGGCGCACAGGACCAATCCGGAATCCAGAATCCAGAAGCTGGAAGCTGGAAGGTTGCGGCTGTCTCGGGTGTGACCGTTTCTTACTTGGTCATTCCGGACGGCGTGCAGCGCCGATCCGGAATCCAGGAAAGGGTTGAACCACGGTGGCATGAATCAGCGTGGTTTCTGGATTCCGGGTCTCGCTTCGCTCGCCCGGAATGACTCCACCACCCAAGTTATCCCGGAAGCCCGCGTAGCGGGCTATCCGGGATCCAGGAGAAGTATCAGCCGTAGTGGCAGGGCGCAGCGGGGTTTCCGGATTCCGGCTCGCGCTCCCTGGCAAAGCCGGCTCGCCTGGCCGGAATCACGCCAGCAAAGAACACCTCACTCCTTGCTCCTCACCCCTCACTCAATTTCAGTGTTTTCTGTGGCTATCCCTTCTTTCGTCATTCCGGACTCGCCGAAGGTGGGATCCAGAATCCACCCTTCCCCGTCATTCCGGACGGCGCGTAGCGCCGATCCGGAATCCAGAAGAGTTGAACCACGGTGGCATGGATCAGCGTGGTTTCTGGATTCCGGCTCGCGCTCCCCCGGCTCAAGGCCGGGGTCACTTGGCCGGAATGACATGGTTAAAGAGCGCCACTCTCCTTACTCCTCACCCCCTCACTGAATTTCCGTGGATTCAGTGGATTCCGTGGCCATCATCAACCCGTCTGCGGCACCGGCCGCGTGTCAGGCCCGGTTGCCCTGCTGTTCCGTACGGGTGTCCTCGGTGCCCGTCTTCTCCATGTCGGGCACGTGCGGGGCATCGCCCACGACTTCCTCGTTTTCCTTCCCGGTTGCCTTCGCTTCCTTGCGCAGGCGGGCGGTGGGCGGCGGTTCCGGCTGTCGATCGGCGGCATCGCCAGCGTTGGATGCCTCGGCGTGCTCCCCGGCCGCGGGTGAGGACTGGATCAGCCGTTCGGTAGCCTTCATGTCGGCCTGCAGCGCCGGCGGCTGTTCGCCCACCAGCTGCTGTGCGCTGTTGGCGAGGTGGAGGTAGACCTCCCGGTACTGGGCCGTCAGCCCGTGAAAAAGCTCGGCGGTCTTCTGGAAATGGGCACCGACCTGCTCCTTGTAGTTCTCGTGCTCGCGGGTCTTCTCCAGCACGCGGGCGCGTGCCTGCTCCAGTTCGGCCTCGAGCCTGCGGCGTCTGCCGTCGTCGCGCCGACGCAGCGCGAGCATGGCGAGCACGCCAGCCAGCAGGCCGAGGGCGAAGGCCGCGACGAGATAGAGGATCAGGACATCTGTCTGTGCGTTCATGGGGGCACCTGCCTTGGGTCTTTTTCGGCAGTGTAACGCCGTGCGGCCGGGGAAGGAACCTGACGACCTGTCATTCTGACAGTTCGCGGGCGAGCAGCACGGGGGGGGTCAGGCGCGTCTCGAGCGGGATTCGGACCCGGTGGCCACTGCCGGGCGCGGTGGCGACGGGGCGGCCTTCGGCATCGAGCAGGGTGTCGAGGCGCAGGCACCGGTTTC
>JALVEM010000092.1 GCA_027030825.1 Thiohalobacter sp. | reverse complement strand
GGTTGCCGCCGTCCTGCACGATGTGGTGGAGGACACCCCGGTCACCCTCGACGAGATCGAAGAGGCATTCGGGCCCACCGTGGCGCGGCTGGTCGATGGCGTGACCAAGATGCACGAGATCGCCCGCATCCAGGGTCGGGTGCCGCGCGAGCAGGCACAGGCGGAGAGTGTGCGCAAGCTGTTGCTGGCGATGGTCGAGGACGTGCGCGTGGTCATGATCAAGCTGGCGGACCGGCTCCACAACATGCGCACGCTCGGCCACCTGCGGCCCGAGCAACAGGAGCGCATCGCTCGCGAGACGCTCGACATCTACGCGCCGCTGGCCAACCGGCTCGGCATCGGCCAGATGAAATGGGAGCTGGAGGATCTCGCCTTCCGCTACCTGAATCCGCAGGCCTATCGGGACATCGCGGCACGCCTCGACGAGCGGCGCATCGACCGGGAACAGTACATCGAGCGGGTCTGTCGCCGCATCCGCGACGAGCTGGCCAATTTCGGCATCCAGGCCGAGGTGACCGGCCGCGCCAAGCACATCTACAGCATCTGGCGCAAGATGCAGCGCAAGAACGTCGCCTTCGACCAGATCTTCGATGTGCGTGCCGTGCGCATCATCGTCGAGAAGGAGGTCGAGTGCTATTCCGCGCTCGGGGTGGTGCACAGCCTGTGGCATCACATCCCGAAGGAATTCGACGACTACATCGCCAACCCCAAGGAGAACAACTACCGCTCCCTGCACACGGCGGTCGTCGGGCCCGAGGGCAGGACGCTGGAAGTCCAGATCCGCACCCGCGAGATGCACGAACAGGCCGAGCTGGGCGTGGCCGCCCACTGGCGCTACAAGGAAGGCGTGCGTGGCGAGGATGGTCTGGGTCGGCGCATCGAATGGCTGCGCCAGCTGATCGAGTGGAAGGACGAGGCCCACAGTGCAACCGAGTTCGTCGACCGTTTCAAGTCCGAGTCGCTGCCCGAGCGTATCTTCGTGCTCACGCCCAAGGGCGAGGTCATGGACCTGCCGGCCGGGGCCACGGTGCTCGATTTCGCCTATTACGTGCACACCGAGGTGGGCCACCGTTGCCGCGGCGCCAAGGTCAACGGCCAGATCGTGCCGCTCACCCACGTGTTGCAGAGCGGAGACATGGTCGAGGTGCTGACCACCCGGCATGGGCGTCCCAGCCGCGACTGGCTCAATCCGGAGCTCGGCTATCTGCGCACGCCGCGGGCACGAGCCAAGGCGCGACAGTGGTTCCGGCACCTCGATTTCGAGAAGAACGTCTCGGATGGTCGCATCCTGCTCGAGCGGGAGCTGGGACGCCTGGGCCTGCGCAGCCTCAGCTGGGAGCGGCTGGCCGAACGCATGCACTACCCTCAGGTGGAGGAGATGCTGGCCGCGCTGGGTCGCGGCGACATCAACGCCTCGCAGCTCGCCCAGGTCGCCAGCGAGATCGCCGCGCCGCCCCCGCCCGAGCCGGAGATCCGGCTGCATCCCGGCCGTCGCCAGTCCGCCGGGGGTGGGGACGTGCAGGTCCGGGGCGTGGGCAATCTGCTCACGCACATGGCGCGTTGCTGCAAGCCGGTGCCCGGCGACCCGATCATCGGCTACATCACCCGCGGTCGTGGCGTGACCGTGCATCGTCAGGACTGCCCCAACATCCTGCGCCTGAAGCCGGAAGACCAGGTGCGACTGATCGAGGTCGACTGGAGCCAGGGCGATCAGCACCTCTATCCGGTGGACATCGAGATCCATGCCCATGATCGCCCGGGGCTGCTGCGGGACATTGCCAGCATCCTGACCGCCGAACGGGGCAATGTGCTCTCGGTGAACACCATCACCGACCGGCGCACGCACATGGCCCACATGCAGCTCACGCTGGAGATCCCGGACGCCGGGCGGCTGTCCCGCATTCTCGGGCGCATTCTCCAGCTTCCCAATGTCATCGAGGCGCGCAGACGCTGCTGATCAAGTCGGCCGACCTTTGGTCGACAATCCGACATGAGGGCGCGCGGTTCGTCTTGCCGGTGGCGGCCTGGACTGCGAGAATCCCGTGCCCGGGCGCGTCGATATCACTGGAGCTGACACATTGAGCGAGCGGGCCTTTCGCTTCATTCTGGGCGCCAGCCTGATCCTGATGCTCTACCTCGACTGGCGGCAGGGCCTGTTCGCCTACATGGGCCTGCTGCTGTTCGAGGGGGTCACCAACCTGCGGATTCCCCTGCTGGTGACCCGTCTGCGATTCGGCCACGACTTCCAGGCCACCACGCCGGTCTCGGAATGTCGCTTCGGTTTCGAGGCCGAGCGCATGCTGCGCCTGATCGTGGTCCTCCTGCTCGCGATCTCGCTGGCGCTGCCGGAAGCGCTCTGGTTCTTTCCCTGGTTCATCGGTTTCATGCTGTTCATGGCCGGGCTGACGAACATCTGCCCCATGGTCATGGCATTGCGCTGGCTGGGTTTCTGCTGATGACGGAAGCCTCCGGGAAAAGGATACTGGTCGCCGACGACTGGACGAGAAACTGGCAGGCCAGCATCGCGGTCAAGATCACGGCCATCGTCCTCTGGGTGATGATCGTGCTGGTGTTCGTGGTCGCGATCTTCTATGCCCACGGACTCGAGACACGGCTGCGGGAGGCCATGGCCCGCGAGGCCGACGGCATCGCGCACCGGGTCCAGCAGGCGCTGCTGGAAGGCCGTTCTGCCGAGTCGGTCCTCGGAAAGGCGCTGGACGGCAGCCGTTTCGAGGGTGCGGTCCTGCTCGACCGCAGCGCCGAATTGCTGCGTCTGGGCAGGATCGGGCAGGGGCTCTCCTTCATCGAAAGGACGCTGTTGGTCAGGGATGGACGCGGCGAGACGGTGTCCCGAGTGCTGCGTCTGTACCATCCTTCTGTCGATGCCCTGGCAATCATGCACCGCAACAATCTGGTCATCGGCGTCTTCATCGGTCTGCTGGCATTCGGTCTGTTCCTGACCTGGGCCATCCGGGTGATCGTGCATCGCCCCCTGCGCCAGCTGGTCAACGCCAGCCAGGCCGTCTCCAGCGGGCATCACGAGGTGCGCATGGACACCTCGCGGCCCGACGAGTTCGGTCAGCTCTCCCGGTTCTTCAACGAGATGCTCGACCGCCTCATGGCGCAGCAGCGCGAACTGGAAGAGGCGCTCGCCCGTGCCGAATCGGCCAGTCGCGCCAAGAGCGCCTTCCTTGCCAACATGAGCCACGAGCTGCGTACGCCGCTCAACGCCATCCTGGGTTACAGCGAAATGCTGCTCGAGGATGCGCGTGCCGGCAAGCGGGACGGATTCGAGGAGGATCTGGAGCGCATCCACGCCGCCGGCAGGCATCTCCTGGATCTCATCAACGATGTGCTGGACCTGTCCAAGATCGAGGCCGGCAAGATGGAGGTCGAGCCGGTGATGTTCGATCTCGAGCCCCTGCTGGTGGAGGTCGTCGACACCGTCCGGCCCCTCATGGAGCGCCAGGGCAACCGGCTGGAACAGACCATATCCTGCGATACCCGGATCTTCACCGACCGCATCAAGCTGCGCCAGATTCTGGTCAACATCCTCGGCAACGCGGCCAAGTTCACCGAGCGGGGCACCGTGACCTTCCGTGTGGAGAGTTTCCGGGAGGACGGGCGGACCTGGTGCCGGTTCGTGGTGCGCGACACCGGCATCGGCATTCCGGCCGATCGCCTGCCGAGGCTCTTCGACGAATTCGTGCAGCTCGACAGCTCTCCTTCGCACCGGCAGGGCGGCACCGGTCTCGGGCTGGCCATCAGCCGCCGCTTCGCCCACATGCTGGGCGGGGAGATTCGGGTGTCCAGCGAGCCCGGCAAGGGATCGGAGTTCACTCTGGTCATTCCCGCCGATTACGCCGAGACCCAGCGGCAGGCGGGGCATCGGGGCCGGCCCGTGCCGCGGGGTCGCCCGGCGGTCGAGGGTGCGGCTGCCGCGGATGACGGGGCGGCCTCGCGTCCCCGCGTGCTGGTGGTGGACGACAACCCGGCCATCGCGGAGATGATCCGGCGGACGCTGGAGCCCGCCGGTGTGACATTGCAGGAGGCCAGCCAGGGTGCGGAGGTTTTTGATATAGTTGGCGATACACCACCCGACGCGGCGCTGATCGACATTGTGCTGCCGCAATGCAGCGGCTTCGAGGTGGCCGCCGCGCTGCGGGAACGCTGGCCTGGCGTCTCGATTGCGATCATGAGCGCCATGGAACCCGAGGCAGGCGACCGCGAGTTGCTGCAGTCACTGGATGCCGAGTTCATTCCCAAGGGCATCGACCTGCGCAGTCGGGTGCGCGAATTCGTCGAACGAACGCTGGAACGGAGTGAACACG
>JALVEM010000091.1 GCA_027030825.1 Thiohalobacter sp. | reverse complement strand
CCCATCTATCCTCCTCCTCGTTCAGCGCGTTCGATTGGTGCTGCGGTCGCCCCGGCCACGGCCTCCGACGGCTCGCTCGCAGCGGCGCTGACCGAGCATACAATACTTTCCGTGATTTCCGTGTGCTTCCGTGGCCATTTCCCATTCGTCATCCCGGAAGCCCGCGCGCCCCCCACAGGTCATCCCGGAAGCCCGCGCAGCGGGCTATCCGGGATCCAGGAAAAGCATCAGCCGCAGTGGCAGGGACCAGCGTGGTTTCCGGATTCCGGGTCTCGCTTCGCTCGCCCGGAAGGGCAGGAAGAAAGGATCAGCCTCCGGAAGGAGAGCCGAGGTATTACACGGAAAACACGGAAAGGCGACTATCCCGGAACCTTGCGACATGGGCGTTTTTGTAGTGCATTCGTTCTTTCACGCAATGAAACAATCGATTCATTCCGTGGATTCAGTGGATTCCGTGGCTATCCTTCCAGCTTCTATATATCCCCCCCGAACACCTCGTCGGCCATGAACACCGGCCCGTCGACGCAGACCCGCTTCATGGCCGGGCCTTCCGGGGTCTGCACGGGTACGGCGCAGCCGGCGCAGCCGCCGACGCCGCAGGCCATGAACTCCTCGAGCGAGACCTGGCAGGGGACGCCGAATTCGCGCGCCAGTTCGGCCACGGCCTCCAGCATGGGATGAGGGCCGCAGGCAAAGACCTCGATTTCCTCGAGGTGGGCCGGGTGCTGGGCCGAGAGCCAGTCGCGCGCCAGCTCCGTCACGTATCCGCAATGCACGGCGGGCTGCGGGACGCCGCTGGCCAGCCGGCTCGGGATGCCCAGGTCTTCCATCAGTTGCATGGCCAGGTTCGTCTCCTCACTGATTCCGGGCACCGGCAGTATCGATTCCGTGGTGAGAAAGGGGAAGGGGATCTCCGAGCCCATGAAGACGACCGGTGAACCCTCTTCGCGCTCGAGAATGCGTTCGGCCAGAAAGATCATGGGCGGGATGCCGACGCCACCGCCGACGAGCAGCTGGCGCGTGCGTTCCGGGTGGGGCTGGAAGGGGCGGCCGATGGGGCCGAGCAGGTCCAGGATCTCGCCCGGCTGGCGCCCGGCCAGCAGGGCCGTGCCTTCGCCGACCACCTTGTAGAGGAATTCCACCCAGCCCTCTTCCGGCGCGGCCCGCAGGATGGAGAGCGGGCGCCGCATGGGGCGTTCCGGGGTGACCCGGATGTGCGCGAACTGGCCCGGCTCGGCGATGGCGGCACATTCGGGGGCCATCACCCGCAGGATGTACTGCTCGCAGGGGTGTTCGTTGTGGCAGAGGATCTCGCCGAATTCCGAATGGATGGGATTGCGGTGCGGTGCCAGCATGGGAAGTCCTTCAGTTCGGTTCGGGGCGGCGTTCGAAGACCACCCGGCCGCCCACCAGGGTATGGGTGACCCGTCCGCGCAGTTCCCAGCCCATGAAGGGGGTGTTGTGACCGGCGCTCAGCAGGGTCTCCGGGCTCACGCGCCAGACGGCGTCCGGATCGATCACGATCAGGTCGGCGCGGCGGCCGGGCAGCAGCCGTCCCGCGCCCTGTTGCGCCAGTCCCAGGATGTCGCCGGGTCCGGTCGCCAGCCGGGCCACCAGCGTGGGCAGGTCGAGCACGCCCTCGTCGACCAGGCGCAGGCCGAGCGACAGCAGCGTGTCCAGTCCCGAGATGCCGGGTTCGGTCATGGGGAAGGGGTTGCACTTGGCGTCCGGTTCGTGCGGCTGGTGGTCGCTGCACAGGGCGTCCACCGCGCCGCTGGCCAGCGCACTGCGCAGGGCATCGCGGTCGGCGGCGGTGCGCAGGGGCGGGCGCACATGGCAGCGGGCGTCGAATTCGCTGATGTCGTGCTCGGTGAGGAAGCAGTAGGGGATGGCCACGTCGGCCGTGACCGGCACGCCGTCGTAGCGGGCGCGGGCGATCATCCGGATGGAGCGGGCGTGCGTGAGCCGGCAGAAGTGGGCCCGCGCGCCCGTGTGCTCGATGAGGGCGAGCGCATGGGCGACGGCGGCGGTCTCGGCGGCGGCAGGGATGCCCGGCAGTCCCAGGCGGGTGGCCACTTCGCCCTCGTGGGCGCAGCCGCCGGCGGCCAGGGCATGATCCTCCGGATGGAGAAAGACCGTCAGATCGTAGGTGGCGGCATATTCCAGCGCCCGGCGCAGCACGAGGGAAGAGGCGAGCGGGTAGCGGGCGTTGCTCACTCCCACGCAACCCTCTTCCTTGAGTGCCGCCATTTCGGTGAGGGTCTCGCCGCCCAGCCCGCGAGTGAGCGCTCCCAGGGTCTCGACCCGGGCGAAGCCCGCGGTCTGGGCCCGCTTTCGGATCAGTTCCACCACGGCAGGGGTGTCGATCGGGGGGGTGGTGTCGGGCGGGCAGCACAGGGTGGTGATGCCGCCGGCCACGGCCGCCCGCGTCTCCGAGGCGATGGTGGCCTTGTGCTCGGCCCCCGGTTCGCGCAGGCGGGCGGCGAGATCGACGATGCCCGGCCATACCAGATGCCCCCGTGCATCGATCTCGAAATCGGCCTCGAATCCCTCGGGCGGTGCATCTCCGACCGCCAGCAGGCGCCCGCCGCCGATCCAGACGTCGGTCTCCCGGTCGATGTCTGCGGCGGGGTCGATCACGCGGCCGCCGCGGATGCGGATGCGCTGGCTCACGAGGCCTCCCTTTCCTCGTCCGGGACACCGCCGGCCCGCATGGCGAGCGACATGACGGCCATGCGGACCGCGATGCCGTGGCCGACCTGCTGGAGAATGACGCTGCGGGGGCCGTCGGCGACCCGGGATTCCATCTCCACGCCGCGGTTGATCGGCCCCGGATGCATGATGGTGACGTCCGGCCGGGCCCGGGCGAGCTTCTCCTCGGTCACGCCGAAGAGCCGGAAGTATTCGTGCTCGCTGGGCAGCAGGGCGCCCTGCATGCGCTCGCGCTGCAGGCGCAGCATGATGATGACATCCACGTCCTGGATGCCTTCCTCGAGTCGGTGGAAGACGTGCACGCCCAGCTTCTCGATATCCACCGGGATCAGGGTCTTCGGCGCGATCACGCGCACCTCGCCGGCGCCGAGCAGATTCAGCGCATGGATCTGCGAGCGGGCGACGCGCGAATGCAGGATGTCGCCCACGATCGCCACCCGCAGCCGTCCGAAATCCGGTCCCTTGACGCGCCTGATGGTGAACATGTCGAGCATGGCCTGGGTGGGATGGGCGTGGCGGCCGTCGCCGGCATTGAGCACGCTCACGTGCGGCGCCACGTGGCGGGCGATGAAATGGGCGGCACCGCTCTCGGCATGGCGCACCACGAACATGTCCACGTGCATGGCCTCGAGGTTGCGCAGGGTGTCGAGCAGGGTCTCGCCCTTGGTGGTGCTGGAGGCATTGATGTTGATGTTGAGCACGTCGGCCGACAGGCGCTTGGCGGCCAGCTCGAACGTGGTGCGGGTGCGGGTGCTGGGTTCGAAGAAGAGGTTGACGATGGTCTTGCCGCGCAGCAGGGGCACCTTCTTGACCTGCTGGGCGGTGACGCCGGTGAAGGATTCGGCGGTGTCGAGAATCTCGGTGAGGATGCGGCGGTTCAGCCCCTCGATGGTCAGGAAATGGCGCAGTCGGCCCTGGGCATCGAGCTGGATGTTGCCGCTCATCGGGTCTCGCGCACCTCCAGGCGCAGCGACTCCGGCCCTTCCAGCTTGACGTGCTGGTGCGGGGCCAGGTCGAGATGCAGGCCGGCGACGTTCGCCTCGATCGGCAGCTCGCGGCCGCTGCGCTCGGCCAGCACGGCGAGCAGGATCGAGGCCGGCCGGCCGTAGTCGAACAGTTCGTTCATGGCCGCGCGGATGGTGCGACCCGTATGCAGGATGTCGTCCACGAGCACCAGGTGCCGGTCGTCGACGTTGAAGGGCAGGCTGGACGGGCGGACCTGCGGGTTCATGCCGATGCGGGTGAAGTCGTCGCGATAGAAGGAGATGTCGAGCGTGCCCAGCGGTTCTTCCAGGCCCAGCCGCCGGTGCAGCTCGTCGGCGATCCACACGCCGCCGGTGTGGATGCCCACCATGGCCGGATTGTCGATCCCGCGTGCCTCGAGCAGCCGCTCGAGCGCCTCGGCCATGTCGTCGAGCAGGGCTGGGATGTAGAGATCCTCGATGTCGCTCATGTCTGCCGGTCGAGCCAGTCCTGAAGAATGATGCGGGCGGCTTCCGCGTCCACGGCTTCGCCGCGCCGACCCATCGCCTCGGCCTGCCAGGAGCTCAGCCGTTCGTCGACCAGGTACACGGGCAGTCCGAAACGGCCTTCGAGCTGTCGGGCGAAGCGTCGCACGCGGGCCGCCATGTCCG